>CAXETO010000010.1:0-12615 GCA_963999255.1 uncultured archaeon
CGCTGTTAATCCTGTAAATTATGGTAAAATTGGTATATTAAGTTCAGTTGAAGCTTTGGCAGCGGCTTTAACTATAATGGAATTTAATGAAGACGCTTATCATATGTTATCAAAATTTAAATGGGGATTAAATTTCCTTGATCTCAACGCTAATCTATTAAAAGATTATAGTACTGCTAAAAATATGGATGAAGTTATACAACTTGAAATTGAATATTTTAATAATAAATTTTAGTAACATATATAGTAAGTTGTTATCTATTTTAAATTAGGTATGAGTCGATTTGTGAGTCACGGGGTACTCCTGAGGAAACTCCTCCCTTCGTGTAGAAACGTGATGTTTAGAAACATAACGAGAGATCGTTGGCTACAAAACAGAAACGATATTTTAACCAAATTATACTATGATGTATTATCTGAGGTTTTTGGATTAAAAATGAAACGGTTGTCCCACGTGAAGTAAGACCAAACAAAGTTTATGATTTCTACAAGATACTTGGGTAGGTCGCATAGTTGAATCTCACTTAAAACAAAAGGAGGGTTATGATCGTCACGTACCTATATTTTTTATCTTATATTGTTGTTTTAATGATATATGTTTTAAATTATGTTTAATGTTACGAAAATAAATATACTATAAATTAATATCATAACTATTATTGTTGGAAATTTTAGATGTTTGTATAATACGTAATAAATGAGTATTAAACTTAGTATTATACTAAATATTATGTAATTATAAAAAGTAATAACATCTATCATTTGAGTTGTTAAAATAAATAAAATTCCTAATATTAATGTTATATTAGTGAAGCAACTACCTGCCGCATTTCCCAAAGCTAAATCTCTATGCTTATGTAGAATAGCTGACAAACTTATTGCTAATTCTGGTATACTTGTTCCTATAGCAATAATTACCGCTCCAATAACTAACTCAGAAATTCCTATATATCTAGATATTGATATTGCACTTTCTACTAAGTAATTTGAACTTATAACTATAATTGATATTCCAATAATGATTAAACTCAAATGTTTTATAATTTGATTTCTTCTATTTCCTTTGTCATTGTTAATTTGTTTTACTTCTCTAGATTTTAATACAAAATAACTTATTACAAAATATAATATTACTAATATTATTCCTAAAAATCTGTATGATGTCATATACATTAAAAAGTTTAAAAAATTTAATGCTAACAAAATTACTGGTATTATTATAGACACTCCAAGAGCAATAACTATCGATCTTTTATTCTCTATTAAATTCTCTATTAACTCTTGGGTTTTTTGTTTTCTTAAAAATATGATCAAGACACTAATAAAAAAAGGAACAGCAATTACAAGTCCAATATTTGCTATATTTGATCCTATTATATTTCCTAAAGCTAAATTTACTTCTCCTTTATACGTTGAAATAATAGTAACTGATAATTCTGGTAGCGATGTAGTTAATGATATTAATAAAAATCCAATTACTGTTTTTGATATTCCTGTATATTGTGATACCTTATCAGAACTATTAACAACTATGTTACTACTTATTCCTACAAAAATAAATGATAAAATTAAAATTATTATATTTAAAAATATATCCATTTATTTGTTCACTACTTCTATTTAATTCTATATAATTCTTATTTATGATTTTAAAAATTTATTATCTTATTTTATTTATAATTGCTTCTCGTACTTCTGTTGGTAGTATTTGACCACTAGTTTCTTTCATTACTAATCCAACTAAATAATGTATTACTTTATCATTACTTCCAGCATCTTTTACAGTATCTGGATTTTTAAGTAGAATTTCATCTATTATTTGATTTATATTTATTTTATCTGTGATCTGATTAGATTTTTTTTGATTTATTATTTCTTTTGGGATTTTTCCAGTTTTTAACACTTCATATAACACCTTTTTACCTTTTGTCTCATTAATTATCATATCATCAACTAAACTAATTACTTGAAGAAATGTTTCAGGTGTTAATTTCAATTCATTAAATTTGATTTTCTTCCGATTAACATAAGATAAGACATCTGTACTTAGCCAATTTGCCATTCTCTTATAGTTCTCACCTTTATCTTTACATGTATCAAAAAACTCCATTAGCATTCTGTTTCTAACTAGAACATTAGCTACTTGTGGATTAATTTTATATTGTGTAACTAATCTTAAAACACTTTGATCAGGTAATTCCACTATTTCTTTTTTAACTTCATTAATATATTTATCACTAAATGTAATTGGCAGTAAATCTGGTTCAGGAAAATATCTGTATTCCTCTTCATATTCTTTAGTTCTAAGTGAAACTGTTACTCTTCTTATTTCATCCCAATGTCTAGTTTCCATTTTCTTATTATATTCACTTGGTAATGTTGTTTGTCTAGTTATTTCAAAATTTAGTGCTCGTTCAACTTCTTTAAAAGATGATATGTTCTTTATTTCTACTCTACTTAAATTTTTTAATGAAATATTAGCATCACAACGCATTGATCCGTCTAAATCTCCATTAACAATTTTTAAATGTTCAAGAATATTTCGTAATTTTTCTAGAAATTCTCTTGCTTGTGATGGGTTTTTTATATCCGGCTCAGTAACTATTTCTACTAATGATATTCCTGATCTATTATAATCAACTAATGCATATCTTGAATTAAGTATTGTACCATCATATGATATTTTAGCAGGGTCTTCTTCTAATTGTATTCGTCTAATTCTTATTTTATCTCCACTTTTCAATACTATTGTACCATTATTGGCTATTGCTATTCCACCTGCTTTATCATATTGTGTTATTTGAAAATTTTTTGCTAAATCAGGATAAAAATAGTTCTTTCTAAAAAACAACATTTTTTTTGATATTTTACATTCTAATGCTAATCCAATTAACATGGCAAATTTCATAGCTTCCTTATTTATTACTGGTAAAGTTCCTGGAAATCCCATACATGTTGGACATATCATAAAGTTAGGTTCTGAATTCCTATAATCTGAAGAACAACTGCAAAATAATTTCGTTTTTAATCTCGTAAGTTGTACATGTATTTCTAACCCAATCTTCGTTTGACTTTCTTCTCTTTTATTCATAATATCACGTTATTGATTTCTCTATCTGATGTCCTAACTGTATTAATTTTCTCTCTTCAAAATGCGGTGCTAAAATCTGTATTCCTATTTGTTGTTTGTTTGACAAACCTACCGGTATAGTTATTGCGGGTATTCCTAATAAATTTGCTATTACTGTATTTGTATCACATAAATACATTTTTAACGGATCTTTTATTTTTTCGCCAATTTTAAAAGGTGATATAGGCATAGTAGGTCCAATTAGTAGATCAAATTTCTTGAAAATTTTATTAAATTCATCTCTTAATATATGTCTAATTGCTTGTGCTTTTAAATAATATTGATCAAAATATCCTGAAGATAATATATATGTTCCAAGAATAATTCTTCTTTTTACTTCAAAACCAAAACCTCTACCTCTATTATTACAAAATGCTTGTACCCAATCTTGTTTATCTGTGTTTAAATTCATTCCATATCTTAATCCGTCAAATCTTGCTAAATTTGAACTTGCTTCTGACATAGCTATAATATAATATACTGGTAGAGCATAATTTAATTTATTAATATTTATTTCTTTGACTGTTAATACTTGGTCTTTTATTGTCTCTATTTGATTCCATATTGTTTTATTAATTATTTTTTCCCCATCTTCTGATAGGAAGTCCTTTAAAATTCCTATTTTTAAATTATTAATGTTCTTATCTAAATATTCTTCATAATTTATTTGTTTAGATTTTACTGAAGTTGAGTCCAATTCATCAAAGTTTGTTATTGTGTTTAAAAGTACTGCTGTATCACGAACATCTTTCGTTATTGGTCCAATTTGGTCAAAACTGTTTGCATATGCTATT
This sequence comes from uncultured archaeon, assembly GCA_963999255.1. GTDB lineage: Archaea > Thermoproteota > Nitrososphaeria > Nitrososphaerales > CALBXV01 > CALBXV01. Next base: position 3,925 of record CAXETO010000010.1, read on the forward strand.
AATCCATATCGACTTACAAGTCCATATGTTGGTTTTAACCCTACTAAAGAACAAAATGCGGCTGGACATCTTATTGAGCCACCAGTATCTGCTCCTAATGCTGCTGTTGCACCTTCTGATGCTACAGCTGCTGCACTACCACCTGATGAACCACCTGGAACTAGATTGATATTCAAAGGATTTCGTGTAGGTCCATAACTACTATGTTCTGTTGAAGTACCCATGGCGAATTCATCCATATTTGTTTTACCAGTAATTATCGCGTCTTCATTTTCTAATTGATTTATTACTGTTGCATTATATGGTGGATAATAATTCTCTAACATATGTGAGCCACATGTAGTCTTAATATTCTTAGTACATATGTTATCTTTGATTGCTATTGCAACTCCTGGTAATTTTCCTATTTTTTCCCCTCTAGAAATTTTTTTATCTAATTTTATTGCTCTATCTCTGGCTCTACTTTCTAATGTTGTAATATAAGCATTGATTTCTCCATTCTTTTTATTTATTGATTCAAATATGTTTGCTACATATTCTTCTACTTTAAATTGTTGACTCTTGACTCCATCCACTACTTCCCATAGTGTTAATTCAGTTAATTTAGTCAATTTTAATTAAACTATTCTTGGCGCTTTTATAAATCGTCCTTTTTTCTTTGAAATATTTTTTAATATATCTTCTGATGGAAAAGATTTCACTTTGTCTTCTCTTCCAATGTTATCTACTCTAAAATCTTGGATAAATTCATCTATATTATCTGTATTCACTTTTTTAACATGATTAAAGTAATCAATTATTTTTTCAAATTCTTTATAAAAATCCTCTTCTTCTTCATCTGTTAAATTAATTTTTGCCATATCTAAAATCTTGTTAAGATCTTTTGTTTTATCCTCGTTCATTGGAGTCACCTATGGAGTTAACCGTCTTTGGTCTCTAGGAAAGAATGTTACTTCTCTAACGTTTTCTTCTTTTATAATTGACATTATTAATCTCTCTAAACCTAAACCAAAACCTGCATGTGGTGGAACTCCATAATCAAACATTTTAATATGTGATTCAAAAGCTTTTGTTTTTAATTTTTTCTCTTTAAATCGCTCTAATAATAATTTTTTAGAACTTATTCTGGTACCACCAGAAGCTAATTCTTTGTTTCCAAACATTAAATCAAAAGATTCACTTATTTCTTGATCATCTTTGTTTGGATTAATGTAAAACGGTTTCGATACTGTTGGCCAATCAATTATGAAATAGAATTCTTCTTCATTGAAATCTTTTAAATCTCTACTAGTTATATCTTCTCCCCACTCTTTTTCCACTCCTTTTTTATTTAGTAAATTCAAAATTTCTTTGTATGTATATGTTTTAAATTTTTTAATTTGTTTTTTTTCTATTTGAAATTTCTCTAATATATCACTTTCATTAAGTCGTGTTATAATATTATTGATCATTTTTTCGATAGTATTCATGATGTCAATATAGTTGACGTATGCTTCTTCAACATCTACTGAAATAAATTCGCTTAAATGTGATAATGTACGTGATTGTTCAGCTCTAAAAGCTGACCCTATTTCAAATACTTTTTCAAACGCTACTATTAACTGCTCTTTATATAATTGTGGACTTTGAGTTAGAAATGCTTCTCTATTATAATATAAAATTGGAAATAAAGCCGCTCCACCTTCTGTAGCACTTGAAATAATTTTTGGTGTGTTTATTTCTCTGTAACCTGTATTATTGTAATATTCCCTAATTGCTTTTATTATAATTTCTCTTACATTAAAAATATTTTGAGCTCTTGTTCTTCTTAAATCAAACGCTCGTATATCTAATCTTTTATCTATACTTGGTAAAGTTTTAGCAAATATGTTAAAAGGTAAAGTTTTTTCAGATTTAGATAATATCTTTAAATCAATTGGCACAATCTCTATTTCATTTGGAGCTTTTTTGGCTAATTTCACCATTCCCCTAACTCCTATACTTGCTTGTTCTTTTATATTATTGACTTTTTGATATATTTCATCTTTTATCTCATTTTTCTTTACTGTTATTTGTATACTGCCATATTTATCATTGATTATAATAAATATTAGATTACCTTGGTCTCTATAACTTGCCACCCATCCAAATACTATAACTTCTTCTCCAGAATTTTCTTTAGTTATATCATTTGAGTATGCAGTTCTACGCCAAGCATCTAGATTATCTATATCTTCTCCCATTAATTTTCACTAATTATATTCTAGTGATATTACTTATCTAATTAATAGTTTTCTACTAACATAGTAAATCACTAAAATACCGTATCTTTAATTTAATTATTTAAATATGTAAAAAATTAAATAATAATTCAATTGAATAATGATATTCCTGAAACTAAATTTAATGTAAAAATTTATCAAAAAGATAAAGCGTTACGAGTTGCTAAATCTGCTAAAGAAGCATTAAAAGGTGTAGTTAGTAAGAAAAAGATTAGTATTTTACAAAAAGACACTATTCATTGTCCACTTATTGATTCCGAAAGATCTTTTGTTGAATGTTTTGCTTGTGAATCATTTATTAGAAGAGTTACTGGTGAAGTTCACTGTTCTGGAATAAAAGCAACAATTTTTAAATAATTTCTATCTTATTGTAGCTCCACCATCTACAATAATTGTCTGCCCAGTTATAAATTCACTATAATCTGATGATAAAAAAACACATGTTTTTGCTACATCTCTAGGTTCCCCCCATCTATTTAATATTGATTCTTCTGCTATCAACTTCTTTTCTTTTTCATTTAATATGTCGTAAGTTTTTGGTGTCTTAATATTTCCTAAAGCTAATGTGTTAGCTCTTATGTTATATTTGCCATATTCATATGCTATATGTTTAGTCAAACCTGATAACCCTGATTTAGCTATAGTATACGCTATCCCTTTATCATGTCCTGAAATTGTTGGTGTTGAAGAAATATTTATCACAACACCATTTTTGTTCTCCATCATTATGGGTATAACTTTTCTTGTACATCTAATAGCGCCCATAACATCGACTTCAAATATTTTATCATAATCCTCATCAGTAACTTCATGAAATCTCATATTCCATAACTTTGATATTAATGGATAACCTGCATTATTTATTAACACATCAATTTTATTATATCTATTCATAATCTCTTTGAATAATATGTCTACATCTTGTTGTTTAGTAATATCCATTCGAATTCCTAAAGACTCTGTATTATATTTCGTTTTAATATCTCTTACAACTTCATTTATCTCATTTTGATTTCTTGCTGTAATGATTACATTTGCTCCTTGTTTCGAAAACTCATAAGCTATTGATTTACCAATACCCTTTGTAGATCCTGTAATTAAAGCTATTTTATTATTTAGCATTTTCATATATCTTTTTATTATAACTATATTTATTAATCTTAATTTATCTTAAAAAGAATTTATTTGAACATCTCATTCCACTTCTTACATACATAATATGCTTGTTTCCAAAAACCTATGGAAGGTGCTCTTTGTGGAATATCAAAAATGTTGCTTGTATATAAATACAAAGTTTTTTTTCTACTATCATCCCATATAGGAACGTTTTTACTTATGAATCCTAAATCTAATAATGTTCTTAATATTGTCATGTAAAAATTTCTTCTACTATATTTAAATTCTACACCATCTTTATTGTAAAAATTACTTTGTAAATCATCTGCAAATTTACTCACTGCGTTTTTTGTAGCTTTCCCATCTCTTTTCTTTAACCAATCAATAAAAAATTTTGCGGCATCTCGTGTTCTTCCCTTAGGAAATATTATCTCTATCGCAGTATCTGAAGCATAAATATTCTCTTCTGAAAATCTTGATTTTATACTTCTTTGAGTTGCTATTGCAGCCATTAATTTCTAAAATCATTTATATGTTTTTAGGAACTTTGTGAATTCATTTTGATTCTTTAATCAATCTTTAATCAAATAGGTGATAGATAATTATAATTAATCATAAAAAATAATAAATTAGTTGTAATTTCTATTCATTTTAATATGTAATCATTTGCTTTATATTCAATTTGCCCCTTCATTATTTCTATATATTCATCATAGGAACTCTTAAAATTGCATTTAGAACATTTTATAACTTCTTTTTTTATATTATATTCTGCTATAGACTCACAATTTGGACATTTTGCATCCATAATTGTTTTTTATCTTAATTTAAATATATAAATTAATACTCAATTTCTTTATTTGTTTCTATCACTTCGATATTTTATTAAAATTATTATTACATTTAATAAACCAACTAATAATACTAATATGTAAACTGAGTTAGCTAAATATGTTGTATTAAATACTTCATCTACATAATAATATGTTGTCAAAAAATAATTAAAGCACCAATGCAAAGCAATAGAAACAAATAATCCTCTTGTTATATACAACCATCCTAAAGCTACTCCTGCAATAGCAGCCAATGAAATTTTTCCAACTTCCCATCCTCCTCCATATGAGAAATGAGATAAACCAAAAAGTATTGAACTTATTATATTTATTGAGAATAAAAATTTTATCGAATAATTAAATTGTTTTTTATTTAAATATTCTTTTAAATAATATGACGGATTATAAAGTATTTTTATTGATTCAGTTCTACGCTTTATAACAGATAAATATATCCAGGTCATTATTCCTATTATTCCAACTCTGTAGCCAATTTCTTCTGCCACAGCAGCATATTGCAATAATGTTAAAGTAGTTAATGGATCTAATAAAGGAATAACTCCAGTTGTTATTCCAATATTAATTTGAATAATTTCAACTACTAATAATATGAATAATAATGATGTAAAAGTAATTATTATTGTAAATAAATTATTATCAATTCTATTATCCGCTCTATTTCTAAACAAATGAATTATTTTGCTAATTATTGAATTTGGAGTTCTTGATATAATTACAAATATTATTAAACTAATTAACCAAAGTAATGAAAATAAAAAAATTGTTGGAATTTCTGGTATTTTATAAATATATGTTCCAAAAAAATATAAAGGTAAAGGTCCTATAATCTGAGAATAAATAGCGCTATTACTAAATTTTTCTAATCCAATTGATTGAAAAATAACTAAAGGACCTATTATAAAAGAAATCGCCATTAATCCTGTTATTATTGAAACGAATAGTAATTGAATATTAATTAACTGTTTTAGTTTTCTATTATTTGTATACATTTAATACACTATTTATTACTTAGAAAAATAATATAACTTAATTCATCTTATTCTTTTTCTAGCGCAATTCCTTTATATCCGCAATTATTACATGTATATTCATTTGGAATTAGCCAACCACCTATACTAGATTTTTCAGCATTCATTTGTTTTGTACATTTAGGACAAAATTTTTCTCTAAATAAAGATCTTCGTCTAATCTTAATTTTTTTCAGAGTCATGTATATTCATTATTGCACTTCAATTACTGATTCATCAAATCCTTCTGATACTAAATATTCTTTAACTAAATCTCTATGATCTCCTTGGATTATTATTATCTCATTTTTAATTGCACCTCCACATGCTAATTTCTTTTTTAAATTATATGTCATCTTTTTTAAATCATGATTTTTAGAGTTTAAACCCTCTATTATAGTCGTTGGTTTTCTAAATTTTCTTAATTCTAATTTTACTAGTATTGATAAATCATCTTTATCTAATTCTTCACAAACACACAGATCTTTTGGTAAACCACAATTTTTGCATATTTCTGCCATTAATTAAACCTCAAGTAGTTGTAGAGCTATGTTATGATTATTTTGTTTGTCTCCTTCCTCTCGTATCATCTAAAGTCTTTCAATTTTAATTATAGTTAGAAGATATATAAGCTCTTTGTCTCATATCTTTTTTATCACAAATTCTGTTTATCCTAAACCTTTAACTTTTTATAAATTAATTTAAGTGAACCTGCTATTGCTCCATAAATAGCACTATGTATATTTTTAGACCCTGATATTATTATTACATCATTATCGCTTAAAATAAATTTAGTTCTTAATTCATTCCAAATAATATCTGGATAATCTTTTTCACAGTTATTACTTCCACCAGGAATACAAAACTCATTATTTTTTATTACTAAACTTATTATTCCTGTTGCACCTGCTATTATTCCAGCGTCTCTTTCTATTATTCCATGTTTTATCAAATGACCGCAATTTCTTACTTTTATTATAATGTTGTGCTTGTCTATTGTTAATTTTCCAACCGGTAATTCTTTCCATTCAGAAATTAGATTTTTTAATTCTTCGTATAATTTAATACCGTTGCTAGTTAATTCACATCCTTCAGTTGTAATCGTAATTAAGTTTAAATTAACTAAAATTTTTAATAAGGTTCTAACTGATCCTTCTCCTATCCCTATTATTTTAGATAATCTAACTCTTCCAATTTTGTTAGTTGCTACTATTATGTATGCTAAAATTATATGTGTTGGGGCAAATTTTGGATTAGGACCTAATGAATTTAATTCATTAATAACTTTCAAAAAAGACTTTAATTCCAATTATATATTATAAAGTTGTATTTCTTATTAAACTAATTGCTAATAATATATATATGATGGATGGTTTATCCATCCTATATGTCTAAACAAAAACCTCTTGTTTTCTTTTGTATAATACTAATAATATCTCTTACAATTATATTGGGTTATTATCTCAAAATCAACTATTTTGATAAAAAACATGTTATTAATTATACTGACAAAAATATAATCTCTGTCAACCTTCTTATCAAATATGATTCAAATAATCTTGTTTGGTATAATAATTCTCGTACAAATGTTGGAAATTCATTATTTAATCTAACTAATGAATTATTTGTAGTTGATTATTCTGAGTCTTCTTTAGGTGTATATGTTAAATCTATTAATTCTGTAAATGAAATTCCTAATAATGTATATTGGTTATGGTGGTTATGGGATGAAGATCTTGGTTGGATACAAGGCCAAGTTAGCTCTAATCAATTTATTTTAGAAAATAATTCCACTGTAGCTTGGTATTTACAAGACCCATATGAATCTGATCTGATTTATGAATGAAAAAAATGTTAAAATCCGTTTAGCTCTAGCTTCAGCCTTAATTGCTACTAGTGTTTCTACTCGTATAATTCTTGTTAGTCTTCCTAATATTAAGTTAGTTTCATTTATAACAATACTTTCTGGTATTATTGGTGGTCCTTTTCTTGGATTTCTTGTTGGATTATTTTCCATATTATTGACTGATATTTTCTATTTTGGAGTAGGTTTTTGGACAGTTATCACTTCATTATCTATGAGTCTTATTGGCATTCTATCTGGTTTTATTTGGTATAAATCTTCTAATATTCCTTCTAAACTTCAATTGGGTATTTTCGGATGTTTACTTACATTATTATATGATGTACTTACTTCTATTCTCTCTTTACCTGTATTATTTAATTTATTATATGGGAATTTTGATAAATTTTGGTTTCTAATAGGTAATTTGTTAATAGGATTATTCTTACCACTTGGAGGTTTTCTATGGCCAGCAGGACCAGCACATGAACTTTTTACAGCGTTATTATTAGTCTTTATAGGTCCAACATTAATCAGAAGAATTAAATTAATCCTTAATGATAAATATAATTAAAGATATTATGAAAATATATACAAAAGTTGGTGATAAAGGAAAAACTAATCTGTATGGGAATATGGTTAGTAAATCTGATATTAGAATTGATGCTTATGGTACTATTGATGAATTAAACTCGTTTATAGGTCTAGCAGATAGTTTTAATAAAAATCACTTTATTCATGATATACTAATTAAAGTTCAGAACGAACTTTTTATTATAGGATCAGATTTGTCTCATTCTTATAAAAATGAAATAAATTCTAATATGAAAATAGTTAAAGAAAATATAGTTACTTTAGAAAAATTTATTGATGATACAGATAAAAAAATACTCAAACTTACTAATTTTATTCTTCCTTCGGGTTCTAATGTTGCTGCTTTTCTTCATGTATGCCGTTCACTATGCAGAAAAGCTGAACGTAAAATTGTTTTACTTTCTGAAAAATATTCTGTTAATTCACTATCTTTAATTTATCTTAATCGTTTATCTGATTTACTTTTTGTTTTAGCTAGATATTCAAATAATTTAGAAGATTGTGAAGAATTAATTTGGAATTCTAAATCATAATATTCATTTATATTCTATTTATTTGTTTAATATATACAAATGCGTTATTGTCCTTTATGTAAAGCTAATTTAGAAATAGTTACTATAGAAAATAATGCTAAATTAAAATGTTCTAAATGTTATTTTACATTTTGGAATAATCCTTCTCCAGTTACTGCATCAATTTTATTATATAATAACGATATTGTATTAGTTCGTCCAAATTATGTAAAAAACGATACATGGATGTTACCTGGTGGATATGTTGATGAATCTGAAACTGCAGAAGATGCTTTAATTAGAGAAATAAAAGAAGAAACTAATACTGATGCTAAAATAAATAAATTTCTAGGAACATATTCTATTACTAGAACAAATAAAAATTTATTATATATTGTATTTGAAGCTCAAGTATTATCTGGCGTTCCAAAAGCGAGTGCAGAAATAGCAGAAATCGTCACTGTTGATAGTAAATTAATATTAAATCAAAATTTCGGTGCAACT
>CAXETO010000011.1:0-12340 GCA_963999255.1 uncultured archaeon
GAAGACGTTTCAGACTTAGAGGTAGCTGACGAAAGCATAATAGAAGGAGTTGAACAAGAAATTTCTGTTGATGAACCTTCGGTTGAACCAAAAGTAGTTGAACCAAAAGTAGTTAATATACTATATAGGCCAGCGCCAAGTAGAATAACACAGAAATACGAGTATTTGGGATTAAGATCAGCTTTTTGTCCACCATAATAATATCCAATACTTAAACCTGATAAAACGACACCAATTAAACTCCCCCATACGTATAAACTATTTCCAAAATAAGGAGCTAAAATTCTACTATTCATAATTTCAAGTGACATAATTGAGGCACCAGCAATAAATATCTGAATTTTTAACAAAATTACATATTTATTGAAAGTGATCATTAAAAAATAAAAGTATGTTAATAAAAGATAAGTGTTTTGACAAAATGAATTTAAGTAAGATAATTAATACTAAACTAAATGTCAATATTTGGCAGAATATACAGAGAAATACACAGTTTAATACTAGGAAAGCCAACACATTATCAAAAAATTAATAATTATCTATATGCTTCTGGAAAACCTACTAAAGAAAGAGAAATAAGATGGTTATATAATAGAGGAATAAACGCAATATTAACTCTTACAGAAGATCCATTACCAGAACATTGGTTTAATATGAAAAATTGGGAAATATTACATTTATCAATTGAAGATCATAGTATACTTAGGAATAGTGATATACAACAAGCAGTTTCGTTTATAGAAAAAATGGAAAATAAAAATAAAAGAATATTAATACACTGTGCAGCAGGAATAGGGCGAACTGGAACCGTATTAGCAGCACATTTCATGAAAAAAATGGATATAAATAATATAGAAGCAATTAAGAAACTAAGAGAGTTAAGACCTAGATCGGTTGAAAAAAATCAAGAAGTAGCGTTAGAAAATTATTATAAATATTTGAAAAATAGATAATTTAAAATTAAATTTATACTAGTCCCAAAATCTTCGAGTACGAACAAATTTCTTTTCTTCAAAATAAACATCTTTAATAAGATAATCAATATCACCAACATATTTTTTTAATATTCTTCCACCAACTTCTGGTCCAATACCATATCCAGACAAAATTGTAACAGCTAATTTTCCAAAAGTTTGAATTAAAGATGAGAGTTTCCAAGCTTTTTTAAATTTAATTTTTTCATCAGAATTTAACTTTTTCTTTAATATTTTTTTTTGAACTATATTAAGAAGATTGAAATCATATTTGTAAGTCATGGAAATAATTCTAGATTTACAAACATTACATTGAATATTACTTGGAAGGTCTGATGTTTTGAGAGTTCTTTCCCATTTACCACATGATAAACAAACAAATTTATGCACAGATTTTTCTAGACGTTCTTTTATTAATAACAGAATACTGTTATCAAGAGTAACAGGATTGCTAGAAAAAGTTGAATTATAGTCTAATATAGGTTTAGATAAAACAGAATTTTCAGTAACATATTTACTATGTATCAATATGTTACCATTTTTAATTAATTGTAATATTTCAGCGGTTTTAGACAAATCATATTTTTCTATAAATAATTCTCGTAATACTTCTTTATAGAGAATAGTATGTTTATATCTTAATTGTATAAGTTGAGAAGTTTTTCTATCATATGGAGCATCAGAAGAGATAATGCCGAATCTCTTTGCAATATGCCAAACTTTCCAATTTAATTGAAATTTACCAGCTATTGCTACTTCTATTATCGCTTTTAGATTAGAAACTGTATTAAGAACAGATAATATAGAAATATTATCGATACTAATTGATGACGTAATAAGAATTCGATATGCATCTGAACGCGTTTCTACAGTAAATCCAAGTTTAGCAGATAATAATGCAGATAATATAGTAGCTATAGTTTCATTTACTTTACTACCAAAACAAAGATGGATTACAATAGTTTTAATATTTCTATTATTTTCTATAACTAAATTATTATTATTAGGAATGACACCGAGTATTTTATAACTTTGTTTAATAATCTGAATTTGATCTTTACTTACTTGATAGTTATTATTAGATAAAATTTTAGAACGAAGTTCACCTACAGATTGAGATGTGTAGAAATCTATTGGAATAAGTTCACCAAACCAATAAGGAATAGTAGAAATTTGATGTGATAATGGTTCAACAAAAATTTTATACTCATCATCATCAATTGATAAGATTCTCCATGAATTACCTTTTAATGTAAATGTGTTACCTGGCTCTCCAAATTCACCTATAAAAAATTGATCTAGTTTACCAATTAATTTTCTTGATATAGTGTCCATAACTAAAAATTGTTGTATATCAGGTATTGTTGATATATTTCCAAAATAATATGAGAAAATTTTAAACCCTCGTTTTCTAATATTTTCATCAGAATAAATGATTCCTTGATCATTTAACAAATTGATACATAATTCTATATCAGTTTTGGTAATATTTTGGAAAGGATATGTTAATTTGAAGATATTAAGAATATACTCATAAGTAATAGCTCCATTTTGTAATATTAATCCAAGTATATGATGATATAAAACATCCCAAGACATTTTATGTATAGATTGATTCTCAAGATTATGATTATTAACTCGGTTAATTAAAACTAATGCTTCCAGTTCATCATCTAGTCTATTAACAAATATACTTCCTTTAGCATTAGATTGAATTTGATGTCTACTGCGACCAATTCTTTGGATAAGTTTAATTGCTTGTCTAGGAGATCCCCATTGTATTACAGAATTTAAATTTCCTACATCAATACCTAATTCTAAAGACGATGTAGAAACAACAAGATCAACTTCACCATTACGTAATTTTTTTTCTGTTTCTTCTCTGACTTCTTTAGATAGAGAACCATGATGTATATCAACACTCAATTTAGAATTTATTTTTAACATTAAACTAATATATTCAGCTTCATCTCGTGTATTAGTAAATAAAAGAATGCTGCCTTCACTACGTATTTTTTTAACATAATTTATTAATTGTTGAATTCCTTCACTAAGCTGTCCTGACAAATATTTACAATCCATCTCATATGTTCGAATAGATTTATCAATTAAGATATTACAATTTCGATTTGATCCTACTAAGAATTTAGAAGCTAAAGATGAATTTGAAATAGTTGCTGATAATCCAACTCGAACAACATTATTTTCAGATATGTCACTAGCTCTTTCCATACTTACGGTTAAATGTGTGCCACGTTCATTATTTAATAATTCATGTAATTCATCTACTACAATCCATTCTAATTTTTTCATATTATTTATTAGATTTGGACTTGATATCATAATAGCAAAAGTTTCAGGAGTAGTGATTAATATATCTGGTGGGTCTTGAACCATTTTTTTTCTAGCAGTTTGAGATGTGTCACCATGCCGAATTTGAGCAGATAATCCAAGATTATTTGCATATTCAATTGTTCTTCTAAATATATCTCGATTTAAAGCTTTCAAAGGGGTGATATAAATAACTTTAATTCCTTTTTCTATTTTTGACTGAGATAATGAAATAAATATAGGTAGTACTGCAGCTTCAGTTTTTCCACTGCCTGTTGGAGCAATAAGTAATACATTTTGTTTTTTTGATATTATAGGAATAGAAGAAGATTGAATTTTAGTAAGTCTTGTTTTTCCATATTTATTAAGAATTTCAAGGATTTGAAACTCGAGATTTTTAAATTGATTATCCAATTTTATTATTTAAAAGATGGTTATTTTTTAACAGTAAATTTAGATAGTTTTTCTAAAGATACTATAAGTGATTGGATACCTTTTTCACCCATTTCTTCTACCAATACAGCATTATAAAGTTGATTAACAAGACTAGTGGTTGGCATAGCAATATTGAGTTCTTCACCAGTTTCTAACGCATATTTAAGATCTTTCATTAGATGACTTACTTTAAATCCAGGTTCAAAGTCTCTATCAATAATTTTTGGGGCTAAATTAGATAATTGCCAAGATGAAGCAGCACCTGAACTTATAGCATCTAATATTTTTTCAATATTAACGCCAGATTTAGAACCCAAAACAAGCGCTTCACATACACCAGATAAAGTACCTGCAATTACTACTTGGTTACATAATTTAGTTAATTGACCAGATCCACTATTACCAACATGAATAATAGTTTTACCCATAGCATTAAAAATAGGTAAACATTTTTTAAAATCTTCTTTTTTCCCTCCAACCATAATTGCTAATGTACCTGCTTTAGCACCTATATCACCACCACTAACAGGCGCATCTAACATTGAAACATGTTTTTCTAATAATTTACTTCCAATTAATTTAGTTTGTATTGGAGATATAGTACTCATATCAATAAAGATAGAGTTAGGATTAATACCTTCAATTACGCCATTTTTACCAAATAATACTTTTTTAGTATCAGGAGCATCAGGTAATATACTAATTATAATATTAACTTGCTGAGCTAAATCTTTAGGAGATTTGGCACTTGAAGCACCCATAGAAACTAATTCATCAATAGCAGGTTTACTTCTATTATAAACTATAACAGAATAACCAGCTTTAATCAGGTTGATAGCCATAGGCTTACCCATTAAACCAAGACCAATGAATCCAATGGTGTTCATAATATTAATATTAAACAACTAGTATAAAAATTAAATATAATATAAGAAACTTTTATTTCTAAATTATAAAATATAAAATATTATGGAACTAGAAGAAAAAATTACTAACATGGTAAATCAAGTTGATGGCGATGTAGGAATATATATTAAAAGTCTTAATGAAGAAGAAGAGATTGTTATAAATGGAAACAAACAATTTATAACTGCAAGTGTTTTTAAAATTTTTTTAGCTGTGAAATTTTTACAGCAAGTAGATAATGGAATATACAAACTTGATACTATACATACTATAAAAGAATCGGATAAAATATTAGGTAGTGGAATATTAATGAATCTAAACGCTGGTTTAGAGATTACACTAGAGGATCTATTCAAATTAATGATAATGGTAAGTGATAATACAGCTACAGATATAATAATGAATTTAGTAGGATTGAATAATTTACAAGAAATGTTAAATGAATTAAATTTAAAAAATACAGAAATCAATTTAACAACACGTGATTGGTTATTAGATTTATTAGGTATGAGGGGTGCAGAATCAACCAAAGAAACTTTTATAGAAGCGGAGAGAAGATTGAGTGAAGGAGAATTAAATTCTAAAGCTCAGACTATTTATGATATAAGAAATTCAGAAGACAAGGTAATGAATAATATTTCTTCCCCAAATGATACGGGAAAATTCTTAGAATTGTTAATAAATGGAGAATTACTTTCAGATTCTAGTACAAAACTATTAATTGATTCAATGAAAAAACAATCATTCAAATATTTCATAGCTTCAGATATTCCTCCTGAGATTCACGTTGCAGATAAACCAGGTGCTTTACCAGGTATAAAATGTGATTCTGGAATAATATTTTTACAAAATTCACCAGTAATTATTAGCATATACACTAACAATGTTAAAGATGAAATGAAAATTGGTTGGTGGCAAAGTGGTAGTGGAGTAAAAATAATACAAAAAGTTTCAAAAATTGTCTATGATCATTATAAAGAATAAGTAATTTTAACAATATTAAAATATAAAATAATGTGGACCGAGGGGGATTTGAACCCCCGACATCTCACATGCGAAGCGAGCGTAAATATATATTATTCTACCGCACTGAACATCCGGCTTTTGAAGGTGAATTCATCAGATACCGGCCCTTTCGATCCTACGTATTTCTTTATTTAAACGTAAATTTAAGGTTATGATAAATATTCAGGGAATTCAAGAAGTTTTAAGGGAAAGAAAACAATAAACCAAGATATAACTATTAATAGAAAAATGAAACTAAAAATATAATATTTATCAGTTTTTTTATAATTTATAATATTTGAAATTCCAAGAATGATAAAAGGAACACTAGTAATGAAATAAAAAGGATAAACAATTCTACCCATATAAGAAATTAAAATATATGGTAGATATGTACCGAATATCATAATTAACATCATAGAATTAAATTTAATATCAATACGTTTTATAATAAAATACATTGCTCCAGAAATTGTACACCAGAATCCAATTAACCATAAAGGAATATTACCAATTCCAGACCAATGAATTGGATGAATAGTTGTAATCTTAGAGGATATAATACCATCATCTGTATAACTAGTAACATTTTTACTAATAGAAATATCATAATATATCATTTCTTCAGGATATAGTGGGATAACCCAATTCCATGCATATTCATATGGATAAAAATCTTGATCGTTATCACTTAAACCAGATTGATAGTCTATCATATATTTGAGATGTTGAACAGGATTTTCAATATCATTTGGTTTATATAATATATCATATATCCATATTGGTATTCCAATAAATAAAGAGAGAATAATTAAACAGATAGCAAATTTCTTAACAACTGGAATAAATTTAGTAAGCTTAAAATTAATTTTTTTGTTAAATATCTTTTTTATATTAATGCATGTATGATAGAAAATTAAACTAGTAAGGAAAAACATACTAGTTTCTTTGGATAAAAGAGCTAGAGCAAACATAAAAGACATAATAAAATATTTTTTTTTAAAATAGTAGTATAATGCAGCTAAAGAGAAAAAAAGAGCAGGTACTTCAAGAAGATATAAACTACTATGGATGAAAAAAAGATTTTCAAAAACAAGTAATGTACTAGCATATAGAGACTTACGTTTATCAATAAACAAATTAGCAAAGTGATAAAAAACAAATACAGTTAACGCTCCGAATATAACAGAATGAATTCGCCATCCTAACCAATTATCACCAAAGATGAATATACCAATACTTCCCCATAATTTACCTAAGAAAGGATGTTCAACATTACTTGCTACTCCTTCTAATAAATCGTTACCAGCTTGAGTATAATATGCTTCATCAAAAACTTTATCAGACATAGGAAAAGGAATAACAAGAACATGTAGAAACAGAAATATGAATATTAATGAATAAATATTAAATCTATAAAAAATATTTTTCATAATTGACAAGATAATATATACATTATTAATAAAACATTACAAATATTTGTGTTTTCTCGATGTTCAATGCATTGGTTCCTCATCCCTAGAAAGGTCAGATTGCCCGTCGAAGCTACATTGAACATCATTAAGACATATATTACTAGTAAAACATAATTTTTAAATTAATATTAGAAAGATTAATAAAAAAAATATATTGCAGTATAATTAGTTATAATATATTGAAAAAAGTAACAGAATATATAGAAATAATTTTCAATGATCTAAAAAATATTGATGCTGAACAATTAGAAAAAATATATCATAGCGTCAAGAAATCAGGAATAGTGATACCTTCAGGTGAAGGGAGAGCTAAAGGCGCACTAAGCATAGGAGTAAGTGAAATGGCTAAATCTAGAAACGGAAAAATAGTAATTGATAGAAGTGATATAGGCTTTCCTGGAAGAACAATATCAGAAGCGGCACCAATATTAAAAAAGAGGTATGGACACATATCTTTATTAATAAATTCTAGTAGTGGTCAATCTTTGGTTCCTTTATTAGACGCTCAAAATTTTGCAGATTATATTACTTCCACAGAAAATAAAACTGAATATTCAATTGATATAATAACAAGTAAAGCAGACTCACCTTTAGCAAGATTATCAAGTAAATATGGTAATATGCTTGTTATAAAAACTAAGGGACTGAAAAAAACTGATTTTAATTCAGCGTTTAAAACAACTGGAATAATTGAAGACACCTTCAGTTTATCTTCAGGAGTTTTAATAAACGCGTTTGCAATAGCTATAAATAGAGAAAAATCAGCTTCTGAAATACCAAAAATTATTCAGGAGTTAAAAAAAGATGTGAAAACTATAGTAACTAATGAGATTAAATCAAACTTTTTCCAACAGATTATTAATATATTAATTCAGAAACGATCGTGTTTTTTTGCTGGTCTTGGTAGTAGTCAGGAAGTTGCAAGAATTTCAGCAGTTAGATTAGGACATATAAAACTTGCGTTAGGAGACAATGTATATGTAGCAGGAGAAACAACTACACCATCACCTAGACCAGGAGATTTACTTATAGCGATATCAGGTAGTGGTGAAACTGAGATAATATCAGGTTGGTGCCGTAACTTTAAGAAAATGGGTGGTATAGTAGCAAGTATTACTGGTAAAAAAGATAACACTATAAAATCATTATCAGATTATTCAATAGTTATAGATTCTCAAATGTCTAACATGGAGCCCAATGATTTTTATATAAAGGCGGCATTCGCATTAAGTCCATTACCAATATTTTTTGTAGATAAATTAGAGGAAATAGGAATTACATTACCAGAATATATAACTAAATGGCGTAGATCAATTATAAAATAAGTTATTATAAAGTTATTTATGGAGCAACATCGTCGTAAATTTCTCTCATCCATGGTAAGATATCTCTACCTAACATTCTAAGAAATTTTTTCTCATCAGGGCTTGCACTATGAATATAAACACGATTGAACCCCATTTTTAAAAACTCTCCAATTTTTTTAATTATTTCATCAACATCACTAGTTATAAGCCATGAAGTACGAATTTTTTCAATTTCCGAATCTGTAATATTTTTTTCAAGTTCTTTAGGAGTGGAAATCAAATCTCTTTTATCTCTAGGAATTGCTGCAGGAGCCCAATAAGTAGCTGATTTAAAAGCAGTATCATAATCTAAATCATATGATATCTTAAATTCTAACGAAATATCTAATTTTTCTGGATTGCGACCTACTTTTTCTGCAGATGACTTCATAGAATTAATTAGATTTACATATTTGTCTAGTCCTCTGGGATTTGTTAGAATACCATCACATAATTCACCAGCAATTGTAGCAACTTTAGAGTTAGAAGTTGCAATATAAAGTGGAATATTTTTCTTTGGAACAGTATACAATTTTGCTTGTTTAATAGTGAAATATTTACCCTTAAAATTAACATATTTTCCTTTCCATAATTCTTTTATAATAAGAATTGATTCTTTAAGTCGATCAACTTTTTCCTGAAAATTTGGCCAATTATATCCCAATGGTGTTTCATTCATTCGATGTCCAGCACCAACAGTAATAGATATTCGACCTGGGTAAAGATAATCAAGAGTTGCAAACGCTTGGGCCACAATAGCAGGATGATATCTATAACCTGGTGTTGTAACAGCTGTTCCTAATTCAGAAACATTAGTTTTAGAGGCAGCTGCAGCTAACCAAATCCAAGGGAAACCAGAATGGGGAGAAAAATTAAAAGCGTTAGAATCACGCCAAGGATGAAAATGATCACTAGTTATTACTATGTCAAAACCAACAACTTCAGCAAGTTTTGCATAATTTATTAGAGTATTGGGATCATATTGTTCTTGTCCAGCCCAATATCCTACTTTTAGTTGTCCCATCAAATAATTGTAATTAAATGACATAGATAATCATTCTGTAGGATAAACCCAAATAAGATAAATTTGTATTTTATACTTATGTTGCTATTATCACATAAATTAAACATTAAAACTCCTGGTTTTAACAATAGTGAAACCATTAAAATAAAGCCTGTTAAAGAAATTAAAGATGGTGGAAGTAGTAATAATTACAATATTTCTTTACCAAATCATTCAGGTACACATATAGATAGTTCAAAGCATTTTGATGATAAAGGAAAGAGTATAGCGGAATATCCAATTGAGAATTTTATTTTTAAAAACCCAAAAATAATTGATATATCAAAAGGAGAATCAGAATTAATAACAGTTAATGATTTAGAGAGATATAAGAAAATTATGATAGAAACAGATTTATTATTAATAAGAACTGGATTTCAGAAATATAGGGATATAGAACCAATAAAATATAGTGTATATAATCCTGGAATGTCTGCAGATGCAGCAAGTTATATCAGAAAATTCAGCAATATTAAGGCAATTGGATTAGATATAATTTCATTATCCGCTGTACAGAATCGTGATGAGGGAAGATTAGCACATAGTAATTTATTAGAAAATAATGATTTTTTTATTATAGAAGATATGAACTTGAAAGAGTACACAATAAAATATTCTAAGATTTATGTAATACCAATATTTATTGAAGGTATAGATAGTGTACCTTGTACAGTATTTGCAGAGAAATAATTATAAAATACATTCACAAACAATAAACAATAATAATATTTAATCACCAATTTAATGATAATGAAAGCAGTAATCGGATTAATAGGATTAGGAGTTATGGGAGAAAATTTAGCTTTAAATATAGCTGAAAAAGGATTCCAAATATCAGTTTATAATAGAACAAAAGAGAAAACTGAGAAATTAAAAGAGAAAATAAACAATGAAGAAAATATTAAATCTAAACTAATAATTAACTATGATTTAGATGAATTTATTGACTCATTAATTAAGCCAAGAAAAATTATATTAATGCTAACAGCTGGTACACCAATAGATAAAACAATAGAGAAATTAATACCAAAATTAAATAAAGATGATATTATAATTGACGGGGGTAATTCGTTTTTTGAAGATACCGAAAGAAGAAATAATTCTTTAAGTAAAATAGGATTAAAATATTTAGGTGTTGGTGTAAGTGGAGGAGAAGAAGGCGCACGACACGGTCCATGTATAATGGTAGGTGGTTCAAAAGAAGCGTATATAACAGGTAATGATATATCAATAGAAGATATATTCAATAAGATTGCGGCTAAAACGAATAAGGACAGAAATGTAACATGTTGTTCTTATTTAGGAGAAAGAGGCTCAGGACATTTTGTTAAAATGGTTCACAATGGAATTGAATATGGTATAATGCAGATACTTGCAGAATCATATGATTTTATTTGTAACAGAATGGGAATAAGTAGTAGAGAATGTTCAGAAATATTTGAGGAATGGAATAACAATGAATTAAATTCATATTTATTAGAAATAAGTTATCAGGTTCTAAAAAAAACAGATTTAGAAACTAGAAAATCATTAGTAGAAATGATTTTAGATAAAGCTGGTCATAAAGGTACTGGGAAATGGACTAGTCAAACAGCATTAAACTTAGGAGTGCCGATTCCCACTATAGACGCGGCAGTATCAGCTAGAATGTTATCTTATTTTAAGGATGATCGAGTTAAATTATCAGAATTATATTCAGATAATATAAGTAAATCAAAAAAATATCAAGATAAGAAAAGTACTTTTCCGGATTTATCGTTTGGATCTGATAATAATACATATACTAAATTTAACAAGGAAAGAATTTTAGATTTAATAAAAAATGGAATTTATTGTTCTATTATTATTTCATATACTCAAGGAATTTCGTTAATTCAAGCATCAAATACTGAATATAATTATAACGTATCACTAAAAGAAGTAGCAAGGATTTGGAAAGGCGGATGTATAATTAGAGCTAAATTATTAGAGAACATAGAAGAAGCATATAAAAATCAAGCAAACTCAACAAGTTTATTATATAATAGTGAAATCAAACAGATTTTACAAGATAAATATGAAGATTGGGTAGATTTAGTAAAAATTTATCGATCAAACAATATTCCTTGTCCAGCAATAAGTTCTGCATTAGACTATTTTGAATCATGGAAAAGTTCTATATTACCTGCAAATTTCATTCAAGCATTAAGAGATTATTTTGGTTCACATGGATACAAACGAATAGATAAAGATGGAGATTTTCACACTTCTTGGACATAAGATTATCGAAATTAAATAGGAGGGCCGTCGGTGGGATTTTCGGTTTTTTAATCTTTCGAACCCACGACCAAAGCCTCCACAGAGCTCTATGCAAACCACTACACTACAACGGCCACATAAATTTATGAAGTTTAAGTTAGATTTAAGTATAGATATGTAAATCACTAAAAATCAAAAGTGATCGTGAAATTAAATAATTAAAATATTATTTAGTTATATACTTGAATTCCATGAGTTCCAGTTTTTAACATTTCATAGTAATTATCAATAATTATTTTAGTAATTTTACCAGATTTACCATCTCCAATTCCAATATTATCAACAGCAATAACAGGAAATATTCCACCAGCAGTACTAGTAAGAAAAATTTCATCAGACGTAAAAACATCATATCTTGTTAAATTTTTTTTCAAGCATTCACCAAGATTTTTTTTTTCAACTATATCAAATACTGTATTTCGAGTAATACCTTCAAGTATACCTCTATCCGGAGTAGAAATTACTATATTTTTGGGATTTAAAGTTGAATAATTAACTAGAAAAATA
>CAXETO010000012.1:0-12031 GCA_963999255.1 uncultured archaeon
TTGAAAGACCAAAAATTAAAGCAATCTCTGATTTTAGTATTAATGTAGGTATTTCTGTATGTAGTAATAAAGTATTAAATTATTGTAATAATAAAGGTGATTTTTATAAAGATACTGTACCTTTAATGATTAAAAAAGGGGAATTTCTTAGTAAATACAATATACCAGATTTTATAGATATTGGAACGTTTAGTAATATTGAAAAAGCTACTAAAACAATACGTAAACTTAATTCTAGTGCATAATTTAGCATGAAAACCCAAAATTCATTACCATTAGTAACTGTTATTATTCCTACTAAAAATGCAGGTAAGACTCTCACTCTTTGTCTCCAATCTTTAAAAAAACAAACATATAAAAAACTTGAAATTATAGTTGCAGATGGCGAAAGTAAAGATAATACTATATCAATATGTAAGAAATTTAATGTTAAAATATTAACTGTGAAGTCACATATTGAAAGAACTACAAAAAAAAATCTTGCTGCTGCCTCTGCTAAAGGTGAATATGTTTACTTTATAGATGCTGATTTTGAATTACAATCTAATGTAATAGAAGAATGTGTTAATTTATGCACTAAAAACTATGATGCTATTATAGTTCCAGAAAAAGTATACGGATATAATAGTTTTTGGTCTCGTTGTAGACAACTTGAAGTACTATGTTATAACGGTGATGATTTAGTTGAATCACCTAGATTTATTAAAAAACATGTTTTTATGGATGTTAAAGGATTTGATGAACAGTTAATCTTTGGTGAAGAAAATGATTTATGTTATAGAATTCGAAACTCCGGTTATCGTGTAGCGCGTACAAAATCTTGGCTTTATCATCATGAGGGCCCTGTCTCTTCAGTTATACTTCGAAAAATATATTATGGTAATACTGCGTTTAAGTATATTAAAAAACAACGATTTGATGCCTTAGCCCGTTTTCAACCTATTAGATTAGGTTGGATTCACCATCGTAAACTTCTTAGTCGTTATCCATCGTACGCTATTGGACTTTTTGTTTTAAAATTTATACAATATTTAGCCGCGTTTCTTGGCTTATTAATTAAATTCATTAGATAAAGTAGATTTATTTTGTATGAATTTAATGTAATAATTGGACCTGAAAAA
Source organism: uncultured archaeon (assembly GCA_963999255.1). Classification (GTDB taxonomy): domain Archaea; phylum Thermoproteota; class Nitrososphaeria; order Nitrososphaerales; family CALBXV01; genus CALBXV01. Next base: position 1,122 of record CAXETO010000012.1, read on the forward strand.
TATAGACATATTAGAGAGATTAATCAATTTATTGATTTATCAGACTTTAAATCAGTTTTTATTACTGCAAATAATTATGTTCCATTTAAACATAATGTCAACTATTGTAATAGTCAAATTAATATAATCTTGCCTGATTTAATAGTTAAACCATTTGTTCGTAAGCCTTACGGTCCAGTTAGTTTTATAAATCTAAAAAATTTGGATAAAATGTTAACTGGAGATCTAATAAACTGTGTTGAATTATACTCTTTTGTAAGTTCTAAATGTGTTAAAATTGCTAAACAAAAAAAAATAAAAATTTGTTTATCATCTTGGGAAACTATATCTTCTAATCCATTATTTTATTTCCCGCCATATTCTTTTAATGTAAATAATGTGAAGAACTCTACTGATATGTTTATAGTTCCAACACATAAAGCTGCTTTATGTTTGGAAAATATAAAAATTGATAAAGAAAAAATTAAAGTAATTAAACCTGGTATAGATACTCTTAAATTTAAACCTAGTAAACATTATCATGATAAATTCCGTATTTTATTTGTTGGCAGACTAGATTCTGAGAAAGGAATAAACATATTACTAGAATCATTCCTTAAATTATATGATAAAATTAAGGAGGTTGAATTATGGTTTTGCGGTCCAACTCGTAGCGGTAAAAAGTTGTTTGATTATCTTAATTATTTATCAAGTAAATATCCAATTAAAATATTTGGAGATGTGCCAAATGATAAATTATCTTCTATTTATAATCAATGTGATGTATTGTGTTTACCAAGTATAGATAGAACAAAATGGGGTTTTAAAATCTGGGAAGAACAATTTGGATGGACATTAATAGAAGCTATGTCTTGTGGATTACCAATTATTGCTTCTGATTGTGGTGCTATTCAAGAAGTAATTGGAAGTCACAATTTCCTAGTAAACCAAAATTCTTCTAAAATGTTAAATGACGCATTTACTAAATTAGTTGAAAATCCTAATTTATTAAAAGAGATTGGTAAAATGAATAGATTACGTACTCTCCAATTTTATGATATTAACAAACAACGCGTTAAATTAAATGATGCTATGATAAATTTAATTGAAAGTTAATAGTGATAATGTATATTTGAAGATCTTATTTCTTAATAGATGGGTTGGTTGTCAAAAAGGTGGTACTGAAAAACATATTATCGGTTTAGCCTCTAGTTTTGTTAAACGTGGTCATGATGTAAATATTATGACTACTGAAGGTCAAGAACTTAATTCATATCGTAATCGTATTAGTGTATGGGATGTCCCAAAAAATAAGTGGGAAAAACCTTTTTCTAGAGCAATTAGCGAAGATCCTTTTCTACTTTTTTATTCATTCATGTTTCTTGTAAAAACATTTGCTATTATGTTACAAGCTTCAATTAGAGGAGTTAAATTTGATATAATATCTATTCATTCTCCTCTTGAAGGGATGTTTTTATTATTTTTTGGATGGATTTTTAGAGTTCCACATATATGGGTTCTAGAAGGTTATTCTAAATTAGAAACATGGCTAGCTCATTTCGCTAAATCCACAATAGCAATTTCTGATTCACTTGCTGAACATTGTTGGAAAAATCATAGTTATAAATATCCAGTAATACCTGTCGGTACTGACACAAATTTATTTAATTCACAGGGAAAAATATTTAAAAAACCCGAAAATAAAATAGTAATTATTAATGTAAGTCGTATTTCAGAACATAAACGAATCGACGTTTTAATTAAAGCTGCATCTCAACTATTATCCATGAATTATAGAAATAAATTTGAGATACGGATAATTGGTGATGGAAAAGATAAACTAAGTCTAGAAAAAATGGTTGAAAATGAAGGATTAACAGAGCACGTCACTTTCCTTGGACGTGTATCTGAATCTGAACTTCCTAAACATTATAGATCTTCAGATATATTTGTAAATTGTGAATTAGCAGTAGATGAATATTGGGTCACGTGTGTAGAAGCTATTAGTTGTGGATTACCAGTTATATGGACATCTAAATCTAATTATAATGATAAAATATCTATACGTAAATGGGGACTTGAAGTTCCAGAAGATAATCCTGAACTACTTGCACGTATGATTATTAAAGTTGGTGAAGATATGAACTTGCGAAATAAACTTAGTACACGTGGATTAAAAATGGCCAAATCTTTTAGTTGGGATAAATTAGCCAATTCTTATGAAAAAATCTACAAACATGTGGATAATAAATTTAATAATTAATTATAACACCTAAATATTCATTTATTTTAATAATTTCATATAGGTTGATTTATATGTCGAAAGTTAAGATACCTGTTGCTGCCCCGCTTATTACTGGTAAAGAACTTGAATATGTTAAAGAATGTATAAATTCTGGTTGGATCTCTTCACAAAGTAATTATGTTAATGAATTTGAATCTCGTTTTGCAAATTTTTGTCAATGTGAGTACGGTGTAACAACAAATAGTGGAACTACTGCATTACACTTAGCATTATCTACATTGAACATTGGTTCTTATGATGAAGTTATTATTCCCACGTTCACTATGATTGCTACTCCAAATTCTGTTATGTATACTGGAGCTAAACCTGTTCTTGTAGATTCAGAAGTTAATCATTGGAATATTGATGTAAATAAAATTGAAAAGCAAATTACTAAAAAAACTAAAGCCATTATTCTAGTTCATACATATGGTCATCCAGTAGATATAGATCCAATTCTTGAGTTAGCTAAAGATTATAATTTATATGTAATCGAGGATGCTGCCGAAGCTCATGGTGCAGAGTATAAAGGAAAGAAAATTGGATCATTTGGACATATTAGTTGTTTTAGTTTTTATGCAAATAAAATTATTACTACTGGTGAAGGTGGAATTTTAGTTACAAAAGATAAAGAATTAGCTGAAAGAGCAAAATGGTTACGTGCTCACGCATTTGGTAAAGATGGAAAGCATTTTCATCATGAAGAACTTGGTTTTGGTTATAGAATGTCAGCATTACAAGCTGCATTTGGTTTAGGTCAACTTGATTCTATAGAAAATTTTGTTGATAGTAGAAGAAATAATGCTAAATTATACAAAGATTTACTTAATAATCTCTCCATATCAAATAAAATTATTCTGCAATCTGAGGCTTCATGGGCTAAAAACGTATATTGGATGTTTTCAATTTTAACTACTGATTTCACCCCTATTTCTAGAAACCAATTAATGGATAACTTAGCTAGTGATGGTATTGAAACTCGTACATTTTTTTACCCAATTCACACTCAACCTATATATTCTAATTTAAATAAAACTCACAATTTTCCTATATCTGAATATTTATCTAAATCTGGTATTAATTTACCTTCAGGAAATAATTTGACTGTAAAAAATATTGAATATATATGTGATAAAATTAAAAACTATCTGAAGTGATATCTATAATAATTAAAAAATTCTAATATTGTATGAACTATGATGACAAATAACACAGATAATATCTTTAATGGATTATACGCGCAATCTTATAATGCGTTTTATGATAAAAAAGATTATTCTGGTGAATGTGATATTATAGAAAATTTTCTAAATAACTATGCTACTTCTAAAACACATAATATTCTAGATGCTGGTTGTGGTACCGGTAATCACTCAATTATACTTACTAAACGTGGATATAATATGGTTGGAGTAGATAAATCTCAGACTATGATAAATAATGCCCAAAACTTTGCTTCAGAATTAAACTTTGATATAGATTTTGTCCAAAGTGATTTACGTAATTTAAAGTTAGGAAAAAAATTTAATGCATGTATTAGTATGTTTGCCGTTTTAAGTTATATGATTTCTGATACAGATGTTAATAATTATCTAAAAAGTATTAGACAACATTTGTTACCAGGATCACTTTTTATCTTTGATTTCTGGTATGGTCCTGGTGTTATTAACATTTCTCCATCTATGAGAGTTAAACTAATTGAACAAAATGAATCTGAAATATATAGATTAGCTAATCCTATTATAAATCAAAATGATCATACATGTAAAATTAAGTTCATAGTTATCCAAGTTAAAAATACACAAGTTCAAGATTCACAGATTGAAGTTCATAATTGCCGTTATTTTTTTGAAGATGAGCTAAAGTCTTTTTTCCATAAAAATAAATTTGAATTAAAAAGCCTTCACTCTTTTCCTAATATTTCTACTAAACCTAATAAGAATACTTGGAACGCTTTAGGAATAGCTATTGCCATTTAAGAATAATAGCTCTAATTGATAATAATTGTTTATTTATACTAGAGAAAGTTTTTATAACTTTTAGGTTATTGAATTAATCCATATGGAAGTTTTAGTTGTTAATCCACCAGCATATTTTGGAAATCATTTGAGACATTTTATTCAAGGTGGAAGCAGATGGAGTTTTAGTATTTTTGTTCCACCAAGAATTAAAGAACATTATCTTCCATATCCGTTTAATCTCGGATATACATTATCACTTTTAAAAACTACTACTGATGCTCAAGCTAAAGGAATTGATGCTTGTGCACTAGATATGGATGATAAAGAGTTTGTAAAAGAAATTAAATCGCATAACCCAGATATGATTGTTTTAGATGTCCCTACTATTACATTTCCTTTAGTTATGCCATTATTAAAAGAAATTAAACAAGATGTAGGATGTGAAATTGTACTTGTTGGTGGTCATGTTACTGCTTTGTCATCTGATATTATGAAACAGTATGAATTTATTGACTATTGTTTATTAGCTGAATATGAACATACATTTAAAGAACTTGTTGTTAGAAAAATGAAATCTAACGATAATGTTGATGATATCAAAGGAATAGTATATCGTTCTAATGGTGAAATTAAAACCAATCATGCTAGTCTTCAAACATTTAATCTAGATGATATGCCATATCCTGATAGAGATGATTTTTCCATATATGCTTACCATGATTTTGAAACAGCTGGACGTCCTCAAGTTCAGATGTTAACTTCATTAGGTTGTCCATATAGATGCTCTTTTTGTATGCCTGTTAGGATCATGTATCAAGATTCACCTACTTATAGAAGAAGGCAACCTGATAAAATAGTTGATGAAATGGAATATACAAAAGAAAAATATCATGCTAAATCTGCTTATTTTGATGATGATACTTTTTCAGTTGATAAACATAGAGTTGCAGAATTATGTAATGTAGTTATTAAACGAAAATTAGATATGCCTTGGACTGCTATGGGGGATGTTACATTGAAACGTGATAATCTTAAACTATTATCTCAAGCTGGTTGTGTAGGAGTTAAATTTGGTGTAGAAACATCTAGTATACATACTCTAGATGTAATTAGAAAAAACTTTGTGAAAATGGAAATGGTAAAAGACTTTGTAAAATCATGTGAAGAATTTGGTATATGGTCACACGCTACATTTATAATTGGTTTGCCAAATGAAAAGAAAGAAGATACTCTAAAAACTATAGAATTTGCTAAAGAATTAAACCCTGATAGCGTCCAATTCTCTATTGCAACACCGTTTCCTGGTACACCATTTTATGAAGAAGCCAAAGTTAAAGGTTGGTTAGATACGGATGATTTTACCAGATATGATGGAGGCAATTATTCTGTTCTAAATTATCCTACTATGAATCATAAAGAAATTGAATCTCTACATAGAAAAGCACTTAGAGAATGGTATCTAAAAGCAATAGTAAATGAAATTAAACACCCTAAACGAATTCGTAGAGTAATAAAATCTAAAAGCATTCAATATGCTACTCGTAAAACACTTAGTCATATATTTGGCGCTATGTAAATTATGATTAATTTGTTATCTACTTAATTTTTAATTTATTCTTTTTATATTAAACAGTTGATTTATTTGCAAAATATCCTTGTAACTGGTGGTTGTGGTTTTGTTGGAACTCATTTAGCGAAATTTTATGCTGATCAGGGTCATAAAGTACTAGTTTTTGATAATTTATCACGTATTAATATTTTTGGACATTATTTAAAAAACAGTAAATATAATTGGGATTATCTTAAAAATTATGATAATATTACCTTAATGAATATTGATATAACTAATTCTTCTTTATTGACTAAAAATTTAATGCAAGATATAGATATTATTCTACATACTGCAGGTCAAACTGCTGTTACTACTTCAGTTACTAATCCAAAAAATGATTTTATGATAAATACAGTTGGAACATTTAATATACTAGAAGCCAGCCGTCAATATTGTACAAATCCTAAAATAATGTTTTGTTCTACAAATAAAGTTTATGGGGATAATGTTAATCAAGTTAAAGTAATAGAAAAAGAAAAAACATATGTATTTGAAAAACAGTATGAAAATGGAATTCCTGAAGATATGTCTATAGATAATTGTGGTCATACTCCATATGGATGTTCAAAAACTTCTGCTGATATATATGTGCAAGATTATGCTAAAACATATGGAATGAATACTGCTATCTTCCGAATGAGTTGTATATATGGAGAAAGACAATTTGGAGTTGAAGATCAGGGTTGGATAGCTTGGTTTACAATAGCTACATTACTAAATAAACCTATTACAATTTATGGTAATGGTAAACAAGTCCGTGATACTCTTAACGTTCAAGATTTTGTTTATGCTGTTGATGCTTTTATAAATACAAATAAAAAAATCGCTGGAGATGTCTTTAATATTGGAGGTGGTAAAAATAATACTTTATCTCTATTAGAATTATTAGATTTATTAAAAAAATTTACTAACAAAACTATTTCACCGACGTTTCAAGATTGGAGACCATCTGATCAAAAAGTTTACATATCTAATATTGATAAAGCTGAAAGATTACTAGGGTGGAAACCAACTATAAATCCTGAAGAAGGAGTTAAAAAATTAGTAAGTTGGGTTAAAGATAATAAATCAGTATTTTTTGAAAGTTGATAACTATGAAATCCAAGAATGTAGAAAAAATATTAGTTACTGGAGGATTAGGTTTTGTGGGTTCTCATACAGTTGACTTACTAGTAAATACTGGTTATGAAGTTACTGTAATTGATAATCTAGAGAAACAAGTTCATGGTGAAAAACAGAAAATTCCTAATTATCATAATAAAAATGTTAATTATGTATGTGAAGATATACTCTCTAAAAATTTATTAAAAAAATATATACAAGAAACCGACGCTGTAATTCATTTAGCTGCAATGGTTGGAGTTGGTCAGTCCATGTATCAAATTGAACGTTATGTTGATGTAAATACACGAGCTACTTCAAAACTTCTTGATCTTATTGTTAATACTAATAATTCAATTAAAAAAATTGTTGTCGCTTCAAGTATGTCTATATATGGAGAAGGTTTATACAATTGTGAAAAATGCTCTATAAATTTATATCCTACTTTAAGAAAAAAATCTGACTTGAATAAAGGTAGTTGGGGTCACTTATGCTCTAACTGTAATTCGTCTTTATCTCCTATTCCAACTACTGAAGATAAACCATTATTACCAACTTCTATATACGCAATGACTAAAAGACATCAAGAAGAAATGTGTTTACTGATAGGTAAAACTTATAATATACCAACTGTCGCTCTTAGATATTTTAATATATATGGTTCTAGACAAGCACTTTCAAATCCTTATACTGGTTGTGTCGCTATTTTTACTAGTAGAATATTAAATAATAATTCTCCATATATTTTTGAAGATGGCAATCAAACAAGAGATTTTATTCATGTTTCTGATCTAGCTCAAGCTAATGTAAAAGCACTTGAAAAAAGTAATGCGAATTATAATGTGATAAATGTGGGTACTGGAAATCCTATAAAAATTAAAGAGTTATCTGATTTATTAATTAACTTATATCATAAAAATATCAAAACTCATATTTCTAATGAATATAGAAATGGTGATATTAGACATTGTTATGCTGATATTACCAAAGCTAAAAAACTTCTAGATTTTGATCCTAAAGTTAAATTAGAAACAGGTTTATCTGAATTAGATAGTTGGGTGGAAGATAATAAATCTACAGCTCGTGATTTGTTTGAAAGTTCTTTGCAAGAATTAAAATCTAGAAACTTAACCTAAATTTCATTTGCATTATTATGACCGAAAAAATTGGTAATAAAGCTATAACTGTTGCCAAGGGAGTCAGAAATATTACTATTCAAGGTTTTATTAATTCACTAATAGGAGCAATATTATTTTTATTTATTTCTAGATCTATCTCACAAGAAGAAATGGGTCTTTATGGGGCATTAACCCTTACTGTTACAATTGGGATAATGTTGGGTATTCTTGGGTTGGATTACGCAGCTTCTCGATATATATCATATTTAAAAGGACAAAATAAACATTCTCAAATCAAAAACATTAGTAAAAAAATTTTAACAGTGTTTTTCTTTTCTTCTATTGCTATAACTATTTTATTTTTCTTCCTATCAAATGAAATATCTCTATTATTATTTGATAATAATTCTTATGTTTTATTAATTCAATTTTCTTCTCTTACTATATTGCCTAGTGTTGCTGGATTTGTAACATTAGGATTTCTACAAGGATTTCAAACATTTTCTAATATTGCATTAATAAAATTATTATCCGGAATATCTAGACTAATTACTGCTATATTACTAATTAATCTAGGACTCGGAGTTCTTGGTCTTATGGCAAGTTGGGCTATTTCCTCTTTTATTATAATTATATTTGGTATACCAATTATATTAAAACAGATTATTAAAAGCAATAATTCCTCAATGGTTGAAATTAACGATAATTCTGAAAACCCATTGTCATATAGAGAATTATTCTTATTTTCTTTTCCGATGATGGGTGTGTATTTATTTGAGCATATATTAAATGCTATTGATCAATATGTTGTTCTTGCATTTTTAGACTTAAATTCACTCGGATCTTATTTCGTTGCAGCAACAGCGTCTACCGCTATTATATCAATTCTTGGGGCGCCATTAATAATGACTTTGACTCCTACTATTAGTGAAGTACATGGAAAAATTAAATTAGAGGGTGTTAGTCATAGTTTCAAAATTGCTAGCCGTTACATTTCATTATTTTTCACTCCTGCTACATTTTTATTAGCTGCGTTATCTCCTGTAGCTCTATATATCTTAGGTGGTGCAAAATATTATGATGCTATTTTACCTTTATCTATTATGTCTATTGGATTAATGTTCTATGGATTAACTGTTTTATTTATTTCAAGTTTAACCGCTATAGCAAAAACAAAAATAATATTACTTGTTTTAATGTTAACTGCAATTGTAGAATTAATTTCTAGTATTATTCTTACATACTTATATGGAATTCAAGGCGCTGCATTTAGTAGAGCAATTACATTTATTATGATGTTTGTATTCGCATTTTCTTTTGCTAAAAAATATTTTACGGTATCTATTGATAAAAAAATACAGATTAATAGCATACTGTGTTCTATAATCATGAGTGTTATAGTATATGTTATCGCTTTTTCTACTAATTTTAATATTATATTATTACCTGTTTATCTATTTCTAGCGTTAATTATTTATTCTTCTACTATTATATTATCAAAAACAATTGTGCATGGGGATATTCTATTTGCTATTAGACTTATCCCTAAAAATAAATTCTTGTATTCCAAGTTTAAGTTATTTATACAAAAATCTAAATTATTATATGGTTTATATATGACTTTTATAGGAAATAATAATTAATTCGTTTTAAATATTATATATATGATAAAATTAAAAGTTATATGATGTAACTATGAATTCTTTAAAAAATTGTAATGTTCTAGTAACTGGTGGAGCTGGATTTATAGGATCTACTTTAGTTAGAGAATTAATTAAAGTCGGTGCTAATGTTATTGTATATGATAATTTACTTTATGGTGATAAATATAATTTAAGTGACATTGAAAAAGATATGACTCTAGTTATAGGTGATGTGATTAGCGGTAAAATCTTTGATACTCTTAAAAAATATAATATTGATTATGTATTTAATCTAGCTGCAGAACCATATATTCCACATTCCTATGATAATCCTGAAAAATTCTTTCAAGTAAATGTTAATGGTACTATTAATCTTTTAAGTGCTTGTAGAACTTTTAATGTAAAACGCATTATTCATGTTTCCACATCTGAAGTTTATGGAACAGGTCAAATAATTCCAATGAATGAGAAACATCCATTAAATCCTCTGTCTACTTACGCTGTTAGTAAGTTAGCTGGTGATAGAGCCGCTTTTGTTTTTAGTTACGAAAGAAATATTCCTGTTGTAATAGTTAGACCATTTAATTCTTATGGGCCAAGAGAAACACAACCATATATTATTCCTGAAATTATAAGACAACTATTTAATGGTAAAACTTTACATTTAGGTAATATTGATGCAAAACGAGATTTCACATATGTAGAAGATACAGCTTTAGGAATGATTTCTGCTATGACTTCAAATTTAACTAAAGGAGAAGTTGTTAATATCGGCTCAAATAAATCCTATTCAATTAAAGATATAGCGATTTTAATTGGTAAAGAATTTGGTTATGATAATATTGATATACAAATTGATAAAACACGACTTAGACCACTTGATGTTGAATTATTAGAAAGTGATTATTCTAAAATAAATAAATTAACTGGATGGAAACCTACTGTGGATATTAAAGAAGGATTAAAACGTACAGTTCAATGGTATTTAAATCATGGAAAAGAATGGAGTTGGGAAAGATTTTCTAAATAATATTAAATTAGAAATCTAATTTAGTATTATGAAATCTATAAATTCAAATTGTTGTCAAATATTCGGTTAAATCTAGGTGAATTTGTATAAATATTATTTGCTTACTTGGTGTAGACGGTAGTGGTAAAAGCAGTCAAGTTAAAGAAATTAAAAAATTACTTAAAAATGATTTTACCGTTAAA
>CAXETO010000013.1:0-11594 GCA_963999255.1 uncultured archaeon
AACTTTATTTTTATTTGTAACCCTGATGATCATACGAATTGCTTCTCCAGCAGCAGTAGTCCAATCATACATTGAACTATTAGTTATATCCATTGAAGTAAGATCACAAATTAAACTTTGATATTCAAATAAAGCTTGTAACATTCCTTGACTAATTTCTGGTTGATATGGCGTATATGATGTGTAAAATTCAGATCTAGAAGTTATTTCATCAACCGCAGCAGGTACATAATGAGGCCAGGCACCGCCTCCTAAAAAACATAATTTTTTTGGGTAAACAAAGTTTTTAGATAATAAATTTTCACAATGTTGAAGTAGATTAAGTTCTTCTAGTTTATTAGGTAATTTTAGATTATGTTTTAGTAGAAGATGATTTGGAATATCAGAAAATAAATCAGAAATAGAATTTAATGATAATTCTTTCAACATTTTACTTTCTAAATCATAATTAGAATTTGGTAAAAAATGATGTTTAATTGACATTCTTTATTATTATTTGAAGTTAAGTTGCAGTATTAAATTTTACGATAACGGAATTATCAGTTAAATCAATTTTAGCTTGTATATTTAAACAGGTTTTGATTGCGGCTTGTATATAATATCCAAGAAAAGAGGACCATTTTCTACCATATTCATGATGTAAAGTAATTACATCATATCCAGTAAATTCTATTCTTTCAGATTGAAATATACCAGCGTATTTACTAAGGATGTCAATATATTCAAAAAAAGTATTAATATTAATTTGTTTCCACCAAAACATAATAAATTCTTTTGGTAAACTACTGCCTAATTTTTTTCCTACTTCTATTAGTTGATCAGCTGTTAATAATTCAATAAATCCTTTAAAAAAAGCTTTACTGAGATGTACATAACCATATTTTTCAGTTCGATAATCCCATTCAATATGTTTAACAAATATTTGAGAAACTAATGAACTATAACTAATATCTTCTTCATCACTAATTTTTAGTAAGGATTTATCAATATCGTCTTTCATTCTAAAAGATCTTATATTATTTGCAGATTTCAAGATGTATTGTAATACTTTGTAATATATTTATACTTTATTGTATATACATTATATTGTAAACGTCTTACATATATATACAAAAAATTTACAATAAACTAACGGTGAAAATATGAGTAAATTTACGTGTGAAATATGTGGAATAAGTATGTGTAAAAACAAGTGTACTAACGTACCAGATTGTTGCGGCCATCAAATGTTACCAAGTATTCGTACAATATGAAACAATATGAAAAATAGAAATAGTTTAAGAATATTAACAAATAATATTCTAAAAATAGAATCTAAAGTAATAAATTTCAACGTTAAAACATTTGCAGATCCTCAACAAGCACAGTACATAGCATTAACAATAAGAATACTATTGTTCAACGCATAATTATTACATACAAAAGTAATTGCATCAGAGAATAAATGGGTTAAATTCTAATTATTCTTTGTGCAATGTCCATAATTTTTTTATCATGTGTAGTTATAATTAATGTTTTACCTTTAAGCAAATTTGTTCCTCTTATAAAGCCCATAACTAATTCACTCATAACTGGATCTAAAGCTTCTGTAGGTTCATCCATTAAAATAAGAGGTGGATCAGACGCAAATGATCTTGCCACAGCAACTAATTGCCTCTCGCCAACACTCAAATGTTTCACTAACATTTCTGAATAGTTGAAAAGATTCATCATTTTAAGAATTTTAACTACTCTTTCAGATAAATCAGATTTAGAATATTTATTTATAACTAGTGGTAATTGAATATTTTCGTATACAGTAAGATTAGGTATTAAATTTTGAGTTTGTGGCACAACACCAATGAGACGTGAACGTAAATTAATTAATTTTTCATTATTTAACGAAGTTATTTCTTGATCTTCAACATAAATTTTACCGTTTAATGGTTTATTGAATCCGCAGATTAAATTAATTAAACTAGTTTTTCCACTTCCGATTTGTCCTACTAATGCAACAAAATCTCCTTTCTTAACTTCTAAATTAAAATTTTTAAAGACATCAGTTTTATGAATTAGAGTATGATATCCCATGGTAACATTAGTTAATTTTACTATAACATCAGTTTCTTTCAAAGTTAATCCCTTTATTTAGTAACATTGTTAAAAGCGCGAATAACACCAAAGATAGTTCCAAGTCCCATTGCTAATATAATTACAAATACAGTATATAACATAATAATAGAGTTAAACAGATCTATAGATGATAATAAAACAGGTGCTAGAAAACCCACAACATAATAAAAACCTATTGAAAACATTATTCCAAGAGTAATTCCAATAATTCCTATTATTAAGAAAATAATACAGAAATAACTTATTAATAATTTTTTACGTGCTCCTAATGAACTAAAAACTTCAATAATATATTCAGAAGATGATATAAACTCACTGGATAACATAAACATAATTATAAAAAATGAAATAAAAATAGTTGGAAGAATATAAAATGATGAAAAGAAAATACCTAATAATATTGAATTACAAGTAATTATACTAAGTAATCCAATATAGATAGAGGATCGAGGTTTAGTTAGTTGTAAACTTTTGAATAATAATTGAGAAAACATTGCGCAATCTCATTATTAAAAAATTATTAATAGTTGGATATTTGTTCCTGGTTATTATATTGATCAGTATCATCAGATGATTCAACTACATCTGAAGTTTTAACAACCGGCTCTTCCATTGATTCATTCTCATTAGAATCTTCATTCATATTAGAACTCTCTGTAGAATCAGCAGTCATATCTGAATCTTCATTCATATTAGAACTCTCTGTAGAATCAGCAGTCATATCTGAATCTTCATTCATATTAGAACTCTCTGTAGAATCAGCAGTCATATCTGAATCTTCATTAGTTGATTGATCATTTGCTTCAACAGATTTAATAACGCCCATAATATCATTTCTTTCAGATTCATCACTTTTTTGCATACTTGTTATATGATCAATAGTAGTATCATATGTATCAGAGTCAATTTCACCGGTTTTATGTTGTATTTTAATATTAGCAATAAATGTATTCAATTGTGATTGACGAGAATCAAGTTCATCTAATCGTGTTTTTAAAGAATCACTTAGATCATCATAAGATTGTTTGAAATTATCAGATTGAATATTATATTGTTTTCCTAGATTATCATAAACTTCTTGATCAATTTCACCATCATTAAGTAATTCATCTAGAGCTTTAGATCTTTTTTGAGCAATTTCATTTTCTTTTTTGAATTTTTCTATTTCAACACGCCATTTAGGAACAATAACTAAAGAACCTTCTTCAAATACAATATTAGTGCTTGAATATTCCTTTAGATTTCCATGACCTTCATCTACACCAACAGATTTAAGTTGTCCAAGATTATCAACATATATTCCTATGATTTTACCTAATTCTCGACCATAAAAATCATGTACAGGTTTACTTACTAACGATTTAAAAGTTTCACTTCTCATAATAAATATTATGTATAAATTGTCTTTATTAATTAAGGTAAAAATTCATTGGTGTTTAGGTGAAATCTAATTGTCCTTTTTCATAAATTTAAATTAAAAATTTATCAACTTGAATGATTTATTAAATTAGTTGTGTGATAGAATGGATATTAAAATAGATTTAATAAATTTATCTCAACAGAGATTTGATGCAATAGTACTTTATTCAGTTAATGGAAAAATAACTAATAACATAATGATAGAAGAACTAAATAAAATAACAGATAATTCTCTAAACAAAATAATAAAAATAAACAAATTAACAAATAATGATAAAAAATTACATATAATATATACTGCGAGTGAAGCAATAAAAAAAATTATTATTGTAAATATTAGAAAAACAGATAATTTAGACATGGAAACAATAAGAATGACTGGGGGCGATGTTGCTAGTAAAATAAAGGAGTTAGAACTTAATAACTATGGAATAATAATTCCAAAAATTAGTAAAGTAAATTATTCTGAGTTTGCGCAAAGTTTAGTAGAAGGATCGAAATTAGCATTATATGATTTTAATAATTATAAGACGAATAAGAATAATAATAAAAAATCCTACAAATTAAATATTCTAATTGAAAAAGATGTAAAATTAGAAGAAGTAAAAAAAGGTGTTAAAATTGGTCAAGCTGTAGTTGAAGGTGTAGAAATTGCAAGAGATATAGCTAATACACCTGGATGTGATTGTACACCAAATCTATTAGTCAAAAAAGTAAAAGAAATTACAAATAAACATAATTTAAATTGTGAAATAATAGACGAAGAGAATATGAAAAAACTGAAGATGGGTGGAATCTTAGGTGTTTCTTCTGGAAGTAATGAAACTGCGAAACTAATAATAATTAAACATAATAATGCGACAAATAATGTGAAACCGATAATTATAGTAGGTAAAGCAGTTACATTTGATAGTGGTGGAATATCAATAAAGCCTTCATCAAAAATGGAAGAAATGAAATATGATAAATCTGGGGGTGCGACGGTAATAGGTACGATGGTGACTGTTGCAAAATTGAATTTACCTATGAATATAATTGGAGTTATACCTGCTACTGAAAATTTACCAGGTGGGAGAGCCTATAAACCAGGAGATATTCTGAAATTCTCTAATGGGAAAACTGCTGAGATAATAAATACAGATGCAGAAGGTAGAGTAATATTAGGTGACGCATTATATTATTCAACAAGATGGAAACCACAAGCAATAATAGATTTAGCAACTTTAACAGGAGCATGTATAGTAGCGCTTGGAAATTCTGCAAGTGGTTTAATGGGTAATAATCAAAAATTAATTGATAAGATAATCAAAGCTGGAAATAACACATGTGAAAAAGTATGGCAATTACCAATGTGGGAAGAATATACAAGTCAAATTAAAAGTGATGTAGCAGACATAAGAAACACTGGAATAAAAGGCGCAGGTACAATTACAGCAGCTGCTTTTCTTGCAGAATTTGTTGAAACATATCCTTGGGCTCATTTAGATATTGCTGGTACAGCTTGGATTCAAGAAACAACTCCAAAGAAATCTTATCTAACAAAAGGTGCTACAGGAATATGTGTAAGATTACTAACTAATTTATTACAAAATTGGAAGAATTAAATTAAAATAATTATAATTTATAATTATTCATCGTAATCATGTGTAGAAATCTCTTTAATTTTAGAAGAGGTTTTATTACCTACACCATCTATGGATGTTAAAGTCTTTATGTCGGCATTAAATAGATTTTGTATATTACGAAATTTTTTGAGTAATTTATCAGCCATTGCATTATTAATTCCTGGAATTCCTGCTACAACATATTTTTGAATTTCATTTATGTTAGAAGGTTTTTTACCAAAACGTATCTTAACGTCTTTTTTTTGATCTAATTGTTCTCGACGAGCAATATAATAAACAAATTCTGATGTTTCACGTTCATCTTTAGTTGTTATTATGGATATTTCAAAATCTCCAATTATACTAGATAATGCTCCATAATATGATGCTTTAGTGATTGAGCCTAAAAGAGCGTTGCCTTCGATAATTAAAACAGGTTTAACGTAATTATTTTTCATAGATATTAATTGTTTAAACAATCTACCATCAATAAGTGATTTAGCGAAGTCTTCCATTTTTTTTCGTTCAATAACAACATCTTCAGAAATAATTATATCTCCAACAGATAATGTTTTAATTTCAACAGCAATATCATATTCTTTAAGTTGATTAACTAAAGAGATGTTTTCACGTGAATCAACATAAATAACAGGAGTGGTAGTAGATTTAACATATTTATCTAACGGACCTTCAAATTTTTCTTTGTTTTTTTCTTTACCAGATACAGTGTTATCAATATTTTTAATAGTATTAGCGGTAGTTTTCATTTTCCTAATTGCAGACCAATAGTATGCTTCGTCACGAGTTCCTTCAGACATTAATACTAGAATTTTACCTGGAGAATTTCTACCAGTTCTTCCACTTCTTTGTACATAACGAATAGCACTAGGCACATTATCATAAAAAATAACATTATTACATTCAGCAACATCTAATCCTTCTTCTCCAATTTGAGTTGCTATTAAAACATTAAATTCACCATTTCTTAAACCATCTAATACACTAGCTTGTTTCTTTTGATTTTGACCTGTTTTACCAGCTTTACCTATTAAACGTTCAAATTTAATTTGTGTATCTTTGAGATGTTCACATATAACTTCAACTGAAGCTCGATAACTAGTAAAAACTATAACTTTATCATTGTCTTTCAGATTAAACAATATATCTTTTAATTTGTTGATTTTAGGATGTTCAGTTTGATTGTTAAAACATGAAATAGAGTAATTATAAGCTTTCAATACAGTATCATCAGATTTCAAATCATTTCCTTTCCAACTTTCAAATAGATCTTCGAAGTATTTAACAAAAGAATATACACTTTGAGTTTCAATTAGATTCAAAGCATGATTAAGGCGTATAGAATTCAATAATTCTTTCCATAGAAGTTTATTACCACTAAGTCTAGCATCAGTTCTTAACTTTAACAAAGCAGAATGAGAAACAAAAGTTGTGTTTATTAATCCATTTTTTTTTAAAACTTGAATTCTAACATTTAATGCTTGTTTAATATAATCACGAATTTTATTTATATAATCAGGTAATACTAATTTAATCCATTTAATATCAGTCTTTTGTATAAATGGAATGACATCTGGACTTTGATTAGTTTTAATATCAATTTTTTCTATAGATAAATTTTTCATAATCTCTTTAATCTTCACTTCTTGATGAGGTAATGATGCAGTAAGTCCAATAATTCTAATTTGATTTGGAAATGAGGTGAGATAAGAATTTAATTTTACATATGCATAATTACCAACAGCACGATGAACTTCATCAAATATAACTAGTGCTAAATTAGATAATTTAAATAAACCTTTAGATATATCAGAACAAGCAATTTGTGGTGTGGCGCATATAATTTTTTTATTCCAATTAGATTTCCGTGTTTTTAAAGGATCTTCACCAGTAATTGAGATAATATTTTCTTCATCGATATTCAGACTATTTTTTAAAAATTGATAATGTTGATTTGTTAAAGGTTTAGTAGGAGCTAGAAAAAGATATTGTTTATCAGAGTTAATAGAAAGAAATTTACTTATAGTAAGAAGAGCCACAGTAGTTTTACCTAACCCAGTTGGAAGTACAACTAATAAATTTTCTTTAAAACATTTATCAGCAAGTGTAATCTGATATTGACGTTTTTCTATAGATCTGGATTTAAGTAATTTATTTTCTATATATTCTATCAACAATAAAGTAATATTATTTATGCAATAAATCTTTTTAATAAAAAAATTGTCAATATTTAAATTTGATACAATTAATTAAATTATAAATGATTTTACCTGATTGGAAAATAGAAGAATATGCAAAAAAAGGAATGATAGAACCTTTTAATAAAAAAGGATTATCAAGTTATGGATATGACATGACACTCTCAAACAAATTTCTTATACCTACAAAAAGTTATCAAGAAGAAATAATAATTGATCCAAAAAATATTGAAAAAACAAGGTTTGAAGAATATGAGGGTGACTATGCAATAATACCGCCAAATTCATTTGCTTTAGCAAAATCTATAGAGTATTTTAGAATTCCAAGAGAGATATTAGTAATATGTGTAGGTCGTTCAACATATGCAAGGTGTGGAATTATTACTAATGTAACTCCGTTAGAACCAGAATGGGAGGGAATTGTAACAATAGAAATATCAAATACAACAGATTTACCAGCTAAAGTTTATGCTAATGAAGGAATATCACAAGCAGTATTTATGAAAGCGGATGAATTATGTAAAATAAGTTATGCAGATAAAAAAGGAAAATATCAACATCAAACAGATATTACATTACCAACAATGAAATAAGAATAAAGATAATAAGAGAGGTTAAAATGCCTAAAAATATTTCAGCAAAGAAATTAGAACATATATTAAAGATTACTGAAGAATATGTTAACTCAGAAAATTTAACAGAACTTAAAACCAAATTAGATAGTAATAAAGATGTTCCAGAGGTTATTTTAAGAAATATATTAAATTCAGCAAATCAATTAGTAAAAAGTTCAGCAGAATCTAACCTTACAAGATTTATAGTTATAACAGGTATTGACAAAACAGGTAAAACAACACAATGTTTTAATCCAGATAAATTAAGAAACATTACATCAATTCATAAAATATTAGTAAAATTGCAAAAAAAAGTACTAAAGATATCTTTACCAGCATATAATACATATATTGGCTCACTAATTAGCGCTTATTTAGGAAAAGAAAGTAAATTTTCTATTAGGGGAAAATTATCTCCTGATTATGCATGGATTTTATGGTCACTAGATAGAGCTCAATATAATAATAGAGTGATAAATTGGTTAAATATAAACAAGCAAAATGTAGTTTTAGCAGACAGATGGACTGAAAGTAATATAGCTTATCAAAAAGCAGTAGGAATTGATCATAAACGAATACTGAAATTTGAAAAAAAAATAGTAAAACCAACTAATATAATTATACTTAATATGCCAATAGAGATGTTGGATAAAAGAAATAAAAATATGGAAGATAAAAATGATTTATATGAAGAAAATAGTTTCTTAAAAAATGTTCAAGATATTTATTTGAAATTAAATAAATATTATCCTTATGGAACACTGAATATTGTTAACTCTAGTGATAATGTAAAAACAGTAAATAAAAATTTAATAAAAATAATTAAGAATATAGATTTTTAAAAATAATGAGATGCCAACACGCTTATAACCTAATTTTTTAATTAATAAATTAAATGAATGAAGATTTAGAATTAAGGGATCCAATTCATGGTTATATTCATTTAACAGATATAGAAAAATCTCTAATTGACACTCAAGAATTTCAGAGATTAAGACGTATTAGACAATTAGCTGGTGCCCATTTAACATACCCAGGAGCACAGCATTCACGTTTTGAACATGCAATTGGCTGTTGCCACTTAGCAGGATTAGTAGGTCAAAGATTAAAATCTAAAATAGTAGATAAAAAAGAAGATATAAATAGAATAATAGAAGAAATACGTATAGCTGCTTTACTTCATGATATAGGTCATGGTCCGTTTTCACATATTTTTGAAGAAGTAATAGATGTGAAAGAGAACAAAACTCATGAGGACATGACAGAGAAGATTATTAAAGAAACAAAAATTGCAGATATATTAAAAACTAATTCTTATGATTTAAAAATAATTTCCAAATTATCTACAGCTTCATGTGATAAGAAACCTCAATATCTTAATGATGTAATAGGAGGCGGGTTAAGTGTAGATACAATGGATTATTTATTAAGAGATTCATATTTTACTGGAGTTGAATATGGAAAAGTAGATGTTCATAGAGTAATAGATTCAATGGAGATTATAAATGATAAATTAGCACTTGATAAAGCAGCATTATATGCTTTTGAAGCATTAGCTATAGGAAGATATGAAATGTTTCGAGCAGTATATTTTCATAGAAGTGTGAGAGCTGGAGAAGTTATGTTAATTAAAGCAATGCAATTAGCAGACAAAGAATTAAATTTAACAAAAATTAATCAATTAGACGAATATATGAAATTAACAGATGAGATAATATTAAACAATTTAACAAATTTAGACACTCAAGGTAAACCACATTTAAAATTAGCTAGATCATTAGCAATTGATTACACAAATCGAAAATTAATTAAATGTGTTTATGAAAAAGTTGGTCAAGGAAATGATAGAATAATTAAAAATATTTTTACACAAAAAAAGATAAGAGAGGAAATAACAAATGAATTAGCTAATATAGCAGATGTTGATTATGATAGTATTTATTTAGATGTTTCAGCTACGCCTTCTGTACCATATACATCTAAACGTCAGAATTTAACATCGTTAACTTTAGTTTCAAATAGTTCAATAGGAAAAACATATGAAATTAAACCAATCTCAGAATTGCCACTGTTAAAAGAAATCTCAGGTTTTATGGATATAATAAGAATATATACAGATGAACAACATCGAGAAAAGGTAGAAAAAGCAGTAGATAAATTATTCAAGAATAACGATTTTAAGTAGTATAATTTATACTACAGTAGATAAACCGCCATCTAGATTAATAGCAGCGCCAGTTATGTAACTAGATCTTTCTGAAGCCAAATACGTTATTAAGTCAGCCGCTTCGTCAGTTTCACCAATCCTTCCTAAAGGTGTTTCTTTTCCTATATTATCATAATATTGTTTTTGTGTTAAATCTGGAAAATCTAACTTCTTACTTTGTATCCATTGATCACTTTTAACAAATCCCAAACAAACAGTATTAACTAGAATATTATATTGTGCACAATCATTTGAAAGTGCTTTAGTAAATGCAATACCAGCGGCACGTGTTATAGATGTTGGTATAGAGGATTTAGCAGGTTGTTTACCTTGAATTGTAGTAATATTAATTATTCGACCTGTTCGATTTTTTTTCATTATTGGCAATGTATATTTACACATCCAAACTGCACCATAAAATTTTAGATTGAAATCTTCATTCCATAATTCATTAGTTACATTTTCAAAAGAATGTGCATTACGTCTTCCAGCGTTATTTATCAAAATATCAATAGTACCAAATTTATCAAGAACTGTATTAATAAAATGTTTAACATCATTTTCTTTACTGACATCAGCTTTTACTGTAAGAATTGATTTTCCAATTTTTTTATTAAATTCATTTTTTGTATTTTCAAGTAATTTAGCTCGTCTTCCACATATCGCAACTTTAGCACCTTCTTTTAATAAATTAAGAGCAGTGGCTTTTCCTATACCTGCACTTCCTCCAGTAATAATAGCTACTTTATTACTTAAACCTAAATCCATAAATAAAATAAACAGTTATTCGAAATAAACTCTTTGTTATACAATAAAAATAAATAATGGGATAATGAAATAATAATTAGAAAAAATGTCGTTAATATGCCCTACGTGCAAAGAAGATACTGCAGGAAGAATACAGAAAGTAGCTGTTGGAGGAGTGACAGAAGTACACTGTAATATATGTTATAGTTGGTTCAATGTAAATGCAGAAGGTAAACCTGTTCCAAAACCTGTAGTTAATACAGCCCCACAGCCAAGCACACCTGCTCCACAAGCAACTCCAGCTGCTCCACAAGCAAGCACACCTGCTCCACAAGCAACTCCAGCTGCTCCACAAGCAAGTGTACAATCAACAACTGATTCAGATATATTAGCAATTGATCCAGATTTTAAATCTAAAAGACAGAAGATTGAATCTGATAAACCATATGATGTTTATGGACCAGTTAACGCTCCAGAAATATTAGGAATTCATGGTAGTACTGTAGCTGTTGATTTTGATATATGTATAGCTGATGGTGTATGCATAGATGTATGCCCAACAGCAGTATTAGAATTTATAGATACTCCAGGAACAAATCCACATAAATTACATCCAGATTTACCACCATTAGTAGCAGAAAAAAAAGCTGCTCCAATGAGAGAAGATGATTGCATA
>CAXETO010000014.1:0-11115 GCA_963999255.1 uncultured archaeon
AAAATGTTTTATCTACCGATATTTCTTCAAAAGATTTGGTGGCACTAGCTAGGTTTTGGTTCACTAATTTTAAATTTTGATCTTTATCACTTAAGTTTGATTGTTCATTTTTTAGATTATTAATATTGTGACCCAAAGCAGTAATATAGTTTTTAACAATTTGAAATGAATCAGAAATTAATATATTAGGTTGGATTAATTTCTCTAAAATATCCAGATCTAAACGTAATTTTTTAAGTGATCCAAATAATAATTTTGATTCATCAGGAATAAAACGAAATAGTAATTTACCATGTGTAACTGCAGCTTCATCAATATGACTTAAAATAGTAACAACAATTTTTTTAATATTTATAGTGTCTAAAAATTTATCAGTTTGAGGAATTGAGATATCAGTAATTTTAACTAGTCTTTTGGAAAAACGGATTTTAGAATTTAAAATATTAGTAAGAATATTTTTTGGTAAATCTAATTCGCTAATATCTAAATCCAATAATTTTTTTGCATTATCGTTTATGTTAGTTACATCAGATTTAATATTATCAATAGTTAATTTAACATCTAACATTAGATCTTCAAATTTAGAGAGTTCTTGACTATTAATCCAGGACTGTAAATCATTAACATTAATATTATAAGTGTGAACTTCTTCTTTCTTTTTTCCAAATTTAAAGAAATTAATCACAAAAAAAAATACAATTATAATAATATAAAAGTTTAGATTAATGAAATGATTAAAAGTTAGTTTACATAATAATACAATGATTTCTATAATAAGTGCATAACGACGGCCATATCTGACTTTTAATTAAATTAAATACATGATGATGTGGTTTACCCATATATGCTACATATAGAAATCAATTCCCCGGAAAAGAAATTTAATAAGATAGAGTTAATCTAACGATGAGTTAAATTGATCAGAGCCGGGGGATAATAATTATATGACAGTAGCTCTATTGGGGTTCGCATAGAAAATAGGTGCAACTAACTGCTAAATGTCCACTACGTAGACGTAACAGCGTAACTACTTCATTTTACAGCTGCTCCCTCCCGGATCTGACTGGTTTTAACAACAAGAAGTTAGATATTTTCTTTCGAAAATAGTACGCTTCTCGCAATCACCCGTTACGGCGTAGTATCTACCACTAGCAAATAGTAGCATTACTATCAACTATGTTTAAACCAATAGTTACTGACTCCTGCATATAGTCGATTTCAGGTTGGTGGACGACTAGCCCTCCAGTCCTACCTACTGTCATTTAATTAATATCAATACTAAGATATATTACTTGTTAATTTTAATCAAGTTTAATGTATTACAAACTGAACAAATTTCTGAAGATGAGATGTTACCACATTTCTTGCAAGATAAACGAGTTTTACTAGTTGATGGAGTGTTTTGAGACATCGAAATTGCACTTTTTAAAATACTATATTGAATACCTGGATGTTGTTGTTCAAGATTTTTAAGAAATTCACGAATTTGTGTTCTTATACCTTCATTCATATATGGGCATGTGTTAGTTTGAAATGGAAATTTTGAGAAATATGCGTAAAGTGTAATTTCATGTTCACTTATTTCAAGAAAGGGTTTAACTCTTCTGATATTTTCATTATACGTGTTTTTAGGGTTGAGCCAAGTTATTTTATCTAAATCACCATTACAAATATTAATAAAATAAGTTTGTAAATAATCATCTAAATTATGTCCAGTTGCTATAACTGTAGCTCCAATTTTTTTGGCAGCAACGTCAATTGCACGTCTTCTAAAAGGTCCACAGATTGCACAGGAAGAAATATGACGTTGATTTTTCCAATCTAAAGCATTGTCAAGAGTTGTATTATATAATTCTTTATAAGAAACTATAGATAGTGGAATATTATATTTTTTTACAACATCTTTGGTAATATCAATAGCCTCATCTCTATAATCTTGTATTCCTTCATCAATCAGAATTGCATGTAACTCAGCAGAATGTGAAGTGTAAATTTCCTTTAATACACGTAATAATGAGAGGCTGTCTTTACCACCAGATATAGCAATAGCTATTTTATCTCCATACTTAAACATATTATATTTAGAGATAGTTTTTCTAGTTTTTTCCACGATTGAAGAGCAAAAACATTTCTTACAAAGTTTTTCTCCAGAATACTTACGGAAATATACAGCGAATTTATCGCAAAAACTACATTTTTTGTTCAATATTTACAAAATTACATAAGATATTAATAAAATTAATCTCAAATTACATAAATCTCTAGTCATAATGTTTACACCATTAATCTGTAGAAATATTAAAATAATTTATGCAAGTATAAAATTAATAAAGTTTTGACAAATAATTTATTGAATCTTAAACCAAAATTATCTCGTTCAAAATCATCAATATATGTAAATATTGATAACATAAAAGTAGCACAAGTAGAATATAAAGAAGGTCCTGTTGGATTAACCTATATTGATTTTGGTAAAAAAGGAGCAAAATGTTATATGGATGTTAGAGGTGGTTGACCTGCTTATCTAAACGCTCTTTCAACTAATCATAAACAGCATATTGATGGAATTAATATATCAGGAGGATCAATATTAGGTTTAGAATCAACTACAGGTATAATTACTGAAAGTTTAAGAAATAGTAAATATAAATTTTGGAAAAGTGTAAATGGTTCTATTATTTATAGTCATAATTTAATTAGAAATAAAATTTATCCAGATAAAAATTTGGGAAGTTTTGCATTTAATAATTTAGATACAAAGTTATATAATGGTCAATCAGACGCTGGATTATCTGCTGCAAAAGGTCAAGGATGGGAGATAAAAAATTATAAAAACGGAATAAAAATATTAGCATTAGTTGTTAATAATGCTATTGGTGACATTTATAAAAACAATAAAAAGATAAATAGTGATACTGTCGATTTTTCTAAACTCAAATTAGGAACAAAAACTACAATTACAGTTTTAATAACTAATTTACAATTAGATAATGATGAATTAAAACAAATGGCTTATCAAGTAAATTCATCAATGGCAAAAATAATTAGACCGTTTAATACATTTTATGATGGGGATGTGTTTTATTCATGTTCAACTGAGACAAAAAAGAAGTCAAAAAAGTTTAGAAGTAGTGAATTAATTAAATTTTTTATAGATTGTTCAAACGTTGTTGAAAAAGCAATATTTAACTCATTAAAATAATTTTATACTTATTTAGATTTAATTATATATTTGATATCTAAGTAATGCAATAATACCACCAAGTGATGAAACTTGTAATCCAATATCTGTAGTTGAATCTACAATAAGAATAGATCCTCCAATTAACTCTATTTTATTAAGAACTGTAATTAATAAATCTTCATTTATATTTTTTTCAAATATTTTATTAGAAAGTAAAACTGCTTTTACTGCTCCTAAATTAGTAGCTGCATTCACTTCATCAAAAGAAAGAGCAGTGTCTTTAACTTGATCCACAATACTTTTCATAATTTGGTTAAGTATGGTATAAGCATGAAAAAAAGTAGAATTCTTAATTTTTTGGATAAAATCTGGCGATTTTAATGTTATATAAACTCCATCATGACCAGAAAGATCAATATTTTGAATTGTAGTTATTAAATCAACAAAATTATTATGTTTATTTAATAAATAATTATGTAATAGATCTTTAGTATTTCCTGGTCCACAAATAAATAAAGGATATTTTTTATTTACAAAATTTTTGATTTGTTCAGCTATTTCTTCAAAATATGTTTGATTGGAGGATTTTTTTATAGAATAATGTTTACCAGATTCATTTGAATCGATTTTAGGATAAATATGTAGATGAGTGTCTAATAAAATACCTAAAGCGGCTTCTCTTCTATCAATTGCAATAATTGCAAACCCATTATTTTGATTTTTATTCTTTTTTAATAATTTATATTCTAAATCATTAATTTGGTTTTTTTTTATTGATATGCGTTTGTCTATAGTAATACTTAATGAATGAAAGGCGCCTTTAGATATATTTTCATCAGAGGTTTCAATTATAGGTCCAATGACTTTAAGTCTATCTAATACATTATCAAGATTGACCTGTTGTACTTTAACACATATGTTTACTTTAATTCGTTCTCCTTTATTGGGTCTTATATGTTCTCCCACTTGTTTTATAACTCTAGTAGTTTGAGCAGTGATTAAATCATTAGGTTTAATTAATCTTCTTAAAATCCATAAATCATCAAAAGATTCAGGGCAGAGGTCAAGTAAACCAATTTTGGGTTTAAACGTATAAATTTTCATTACTTATTTTTCTATTAAATTCCTAAATCTTGAAATGTATATAGATCAATTTCATCAACATTATTTAATTTAGTAAGTCGATGTCCAATTACATATTTAATTCCAGCAGTTTTACATGTATCAACTAATCTTTGAGTAATTATACCATCTAAAATAACACATATACAATTCTTTTTCGTTTGTATTAATTCAATTAATGCATTTATTTGAGTTTGTGTTATTGATTTAAAATTTTTATCTAACAAACTTGCTTCAAGATTTCCATTAATTTTATCATAAATCTTTTTAGTGCTAGTTAAAAGTTTTGCAGGACAGTCTTTAAGTGATTTTGGAGATATGGGAGTAGGTTCATCAAAATCTTCGTCATTTTCTTGAAAGCTGGGTTCCCTTTGTTTAAACTCTTGTTTAAACTTGGGTTTGGGTGGGACCCGTTTATGTTCTAATAAGTTTTTAACCTCAATTGGAGTTAAATCTTCAACTTCTTTTCCTCTAGGTGCACGTAATACTGTCTTTATATTAGTAACTTGTATTAATTCTTTTTTAATTATATCTCCTCCACGATCTCCATCAAGAACTGCAATCAATTTTTTAGTTTTTGATAATTTAATAATAGATAAAGGAACTTTAGTGCCTTCAACAGCAACTACATTTTCTATTCCAGCTTTAAGAAAAACCAATACATCAGCTCTTCCTTCAACTACAAATATAGAATCTGATTCTTTTACAGTGGGACCGGCAGGAAGTTTCTCTTTCCCGAACGCAGTAATTTTTTCAGGTATTTGTGAGGATTGAATATCTTTATGAATTTCTTCACTTTCACTAACTGATGTTGTAGCCCAATTTTTAACAATTTCTTTAGCTCGATCAGCTATTTGTTGTTTTTTAATATTTCGGACGTCATCAATAGCTTCAAGTTTAAAAGTTGAGATGCAAGGTCCTACTTTATCAATAGTTTCAAGAGATGCAGCAATTAATGCAGCAGTAGATATGTCGGTTGACATTGGAATATTAACTGTTCCAGTAGTTTTACCTTTTTCAGATTTCGTTGTAATTTCTATTCTTCCAATTTTAAAAGTTTTTTGTAATTCATTTAAATTTAATTCTGGACCAAATAAACCTTCAGTTTGTCCAAAAATAGCACCCACAATATCGGGTCTTTCAACTACACCATCAATTTTAAAACTAATTCTAACTTGATACTTTAATACTTCTTGCAAATTTTAAATCACCATATTTTATCTAATAATTTTATCTAATAAATCTAAATATTTTTTTTCTAAATTTTTTAAATATAAGAAATTCTATTATTTAGGAGTATAAAACAATTGTGTATATAACTACAATTATGAATAATACTGAGATGAATAATATTAAAGAATTTAATAGTTTTTTAGGGAAAAGTAAGTAATATTAATTACATAAATATAAATTAAACTGTATAATCATTGTCTAACCAAACATTATTTGATAAAATATGGAATTCACATGTAATTCATGAGGGGGAAGATAAATCAGCATTACTATATGTTAATAAACATTTTATACATGAAGTTACATCACCACAGGCATTTGCGGGATTAAAAAGTGCTGGGAGAAGAGTGAGAAGACCGGATTTAACTTTTGCCACTATGGATCATAATGTATCAACAGATAATAGAATTCAACCAATTAAGAATTTAACATCTAAAATCCAAATTAATACATTAGAAAAAAATTGTAAAGAAAATAATATTACGTTATTTGATATGAATAGTAAATATCAGGGTATTGTACATGTTATTGGTCCAGAATTAGGATTGACATTACCAGGAGATATAATAGTATGTGGTGATAGTCACACTTCAACTCATGGAGCATTAGGCGCGTTTGCGTTTGGAATTGGTACAAGTGATGTAGAGCATGTGTTAGCAACTCAATGTATTTGGTTTAAAAAACCGAAAAATTATCAAATTATATTAAATGGGGAAATTAGCTATGGTGTTACTGCGAAAGATGTTGTATTATCTATAATCAAACAAATTGGTATAAAAGGAGGTGTAGGGTCAGTAATCGAATATAATGGAAGCGTCATAAAACAATTTTCATTAGAAGAACGAATGTCAATATGTAATATGTCTATTGAAGCTGGAGCACGAGCTGGACTAATTGCTCCAGATGATGAAACAATAAAATATATATCTAATAAAAAATATACTCCTAAAGCTAAAGAATTTGAAAAATTACTAGAAAATATATCTAATTTAAAAACTGATAATAAAGCAAAATTTGATAAAACAACTATATTAAATTGTTCAAAAATTGAGCCACAAGTAACTTGGGGAACTAATCCTGCGATGATATCAGATATCACTGGTATAGTGCCAAACCCAAAAGACTTTAAAGACATAGAAATTGAGAAAGCAACTGCTAACGCATTAGAATATATGGATTTAAAACCTGGGACTCTAATTACAGACATAGAGATTGATAGAGTGTTTATTGGATCGTGTACAAATTCAAGATTAAGTGATTTACTAGCTGTTGCAAACATAATTAAAGGAAAAAAGATAAATTCAAATGTTAGAGCAATGATTGTTCCAGGCTCTCAATCCGTAAAAAGAGAGGCGGAAAATTTAGGATTGGAGAAGATATTTCAAGAAGCAGGGTTTGAATGGAGGAATTCTGGCTGTAGTATGTGTTTAGGGATGAATGATGATATATTAGCTCCTCAAGAGAGATGTGCAAGTACTTCTAATAGGAATTTTGAGGGTAGACAAGGAGCTGGGGGTAGGACGCATTTAGTAAGTCCGATAATGGCAGCTGCTGCAGCAATAGAAGGTCATTTTATTGATGTAAGGGAGTGGGCATAAAATGTCAAAGATTAATAAAATTACAGGTTTTGTTTTACCTTTAGATAAGAAAGATGTAGATACAGATCAAATAATTCCACAAAATTTTTTAAAAGCAATTGATAAAAAAGGATTTGGAAAAAACCTATTTCATGGTTGGAGATTTAATGCTTTAGGTGAACCGGAGAAAAAATTTGTATTAAATAATCCCATATATAAAAACTCGAAAATTTTATTGACTAGAGAAAATTTTGGTTGTGGGAGTTCTAGAGAACATGCTGTATGGGCGTTAAAAGATTATGGATTTAAAGTTATAATATCAAGTTCATTTTCAGATATATTTTATAGTAATTGTTTAAAGAATTTCGTGTTACCAATTATTTTAAGTAAAGATGAAATTGAATATTTATTCAGTGAAATAAATAATAATCAATATGAAATTACAGTAAATTTAACTAATCAAATTATAACTAACTCTAATCTAAACATTAAATTTGAAATTGATGATCATACTAAAAATAAATTAATTAATGGATTAGATGATATAGATATTACATTAAAATTTGATTCAAAGATTGCTGAATATGAAGAAAATATGGTTATTTATATAGATAAAAGTATGTCATAATCAAATTATAAAAGTAAATATAATAAATATTAAATTATTATCAGTATATACTTATGAAAATTAGTATATTAGGTGGGACTGGAGGATTAGGTCAAGGGTTAGCACTACGTTGGATTCAATATCATGATATTATAGTTGGTTCAAGATTAAAACAAAAAGCTGAGGAAACAGTAGTAAATTATAATGAAATTTTAAAAAAATTTGGTAAAAATAATAAAGGGAGACTAATAGCTGCTACTAATGAAGAAGCGGTAAAAAATTCGGATATAATATTACTTTCAACTCCTCCAGAATATACAGTTGAAATGGTAAAAAATTTAAAAAAACATATACCAAAAGACGTATTGATTATTTCACCAGTTGTTCCAATGAAAGTGGAATCTGGAACATTTAGTTATAAAGTAGATATGATGCAAAAACATGATGTTTCTTCAGCTGCAGAAGCTATATCAACAGAATTACCAGACCATAAATTAATAACGGCGTTTCATAATCTTCCCGCTAAGGAACTAGCGAATTTAAATAAAACATTAAATGGAGATGTATTAATAGCTGGAGACGATGAAAAAGGAGTTGAAATTGTGTCAAAACTTGTTACAGATATAAATGAATTACGTCCACTTTATTGTGGTTCATTACAAACTGCTAATTTAATTGAATCCATTACACCATTATTACTAAATGTGTCACGAAATAGTAAGTTAAAACATCCTTATATTAAGATAGTTGGATCTAAGATTGATCAAAATAAATAAAGAAAATTTACTCATTAATAATGGTATAACAAAAAAGAATAGTAAAAATCGAAAAATTTTACTTGAAACATTACAAACTGTTTTTGAAATTTCGAATCCAGATAATATAATAAGATCTAAGATTAAATTAATAGAAAATAATTTAATAATTAACAATAAGTCATATGATTTAAGTCAATTTAAACGAATTAAAGTGATTGGGGCTGGAAAGGCAGTAGCAAATATGGCTCAAAATATTGAAAAAATTTTAGGAGATAAAATAACAGATGGAGTAATTATAATACCAGATTATTTAGAAAAGCCCGCTTTAAATAAAATTAAAATAATGTATGGTACACACCCTTTTCCAAGTCAAAATAGTATAAATGGAACTAAAGAAATCATGAAATTGTTAAAATTTTCAAATGATGGTGATTTAATTTTAAATATTTTATCTGGTGGTGGTTCATCTTTACTTTCACTACCTGCAAAAGAAGTTACAATTGAAGATAAGATAGAAACTTCAAATTTATTAATGAAAAGTGGAGCAACTATACATGATTTAAATGTTGTAAGAAAACATATTTCAGATATTAAAGGTGGTTTATTAGCAAAATGGGCATATCCAGCAAGAATTGTTAGTATAATTATATCAGATGTTGTAGGTGATCAAATAGATGTAATTGCATCTGGACCAACGGCTCCAGATTCTTCAACATTTCAAGATTCAATAAATATCTTGAAAAAATTTAATGTATGGAATAAAATTTCAGATAATATTAAAAACAGATTAACTAAAGGAGTTGGGGGTAAAATTGAGGAGACTCCGAAATTTGTTGATAAATGTTTTAAAAAAGTTGATAATTTAATTATATTCACTAATAGAGATGTTTGTAATGCTGTTGTTAATAAATTACAGCAGTATATGGAGACAAAATTGTTAACATCGTTTATTGAGGGTGAAGCTAGTGTTGTAGGGTCTTTAATTGGTTCAATAGTTTTAGAGGCAAAATCACATATGAATGATAAAAAATCAGGTTTAGCATATGTATTTGGTGGAGAAACTAGTGTAACAGTAAAAAATAATGGTAAAGGAGGACGGAATTTAGAATTATGTCTAGGAGCAAGTAAGAAGATAAAAGATCATGATGGAATAGTGGTAGCTTCTATTGCTACTGATGGAGTAGATGGTGTAACAGATGCTGCAGGTGGAATATGTGATGGGAGAACCATTCAACGTGGTTTAGATAAGAGAATGGAGGTTGAGGATTATTTGAAAAGAAATGATAGCTATAATTTTTTGCAGAGACTTGATGATCTAATTATTACTGGTCCCACTGGAACTAATTTAAATGATATAGTAATAGTGATAATGAGCTAATTTATTTTATCAAACTTTTCTATTAACTCTACATATTGTTGAATTAAAGATAGTAATTTCAATTGTTTGTCTATATCAGATTCGTTATCAATTAATTGTAATATTTCATTTATTTTATTATTAAGAATGGTTTTGTAGGTTGAAGAATCAGTAGAAGATTTTTTAGTGCTTTTTTTAACTTCTTTTTTAGAAGTGGGTTTTTTAGATACTTGTTTACCACTTGGAGTGGTGACTTGGTCACATTGAACGCAAATATTCTGATTTTTATATTTTATTTGAACCCCATTACAATTCAAGCATGGGTCCTGTAAAATAGCGGCTCCTTTTAATAATAGAGAAGCTGCATTAGATAATTTTTTTTCGGAATCTTTCAACTTAAATTTCACAAATCACATTTAATATATATTATTAGTTTAAAAAATATTTTATATAATAATTTCTGTCAACAAAAAACAGCAAAAAATTTTGAAAAACAATGAAAAAATTTGAAAAACAACGAAAATATTGCTAAAAACACGTGTATTTCATGGATCAGACTAGTAAATAAGCCTGATTTAGCCTGTGTTTGCCTTGTTTTACGTGAATTTCAGTGTTTTCTGAGCACGAGTTTATTAGATATAATTCATTAAAAATAATTGTCTTTGAAATTAACTGTTAATTCTGTTCCAATAAAAATGGAGTCATGTCCATGAAAAAATATATTGCTGTTGGAATAGTAATTGTAGCAGCAACAATTTTACTAGCTGTTATAGTAGGAGGAGGGATTGCAATAGGGACAATAGTTCCAAAAGATACGTTACAGTATATTAACGAAGAAATATATGAATTTGAAAATATTGATAATGAGAATTTATCTGAAGATGTGCCAACATTCACAATCACTTCAAAACTTTGCGACGGTGAAGAGGGTCCAGACTGTACTAAATTACGTCTAGGAGATGATTACTTAACAACCTCGACTCCAGCAAAGGGCTACCTATATTCTTGTATAAATAAGAATCCGGATATACCTGGTTTTGCACATTCTATAGAAAGTAGGATTACTTGGATTGATTTTGATGGTAGAACATGGAATTTTTTGAAAAAACTGTGGCTGCCACAAGGAATATTCAATCCACAAATAGGAACCTACACAGAAACGATCTTGGATGATAATCGTCTAATAAACGTCAATAATCTACCAGTTGATGGGAAGATCGGGGACTGGCCTATGACAAATTACCCTATACTAACTGAGATAGACCCTAATCCTGGCA
>CAXETO010000015.1:0-11006 GCA_963999255.1 uncultured archaeon
AGAAGATCAACACGCCTAAAACCATAACCATAGCAATTAAAAAGAATCTACTAGTACGTTTTTGCTTTCTAGATTTATTATCATGAGTTTTTGTACATTCAACTGAACAAAAATTCTTTTTTACTGGCACAGATCTACCACATATTTTACAATGTGAATGTGCTGGTACATTTACTGTTTCTACTTTATTTTTCACTATTACTCATCACTTTAGTTCCTACAGATTTACCTTTTACAACATCACGTATAAATTCAACTGAACATTTACCTAAAACTACTGGTATTTTTGATCTTTGAATAATTTTCAATGCAACAGGATCTAATAATTCATATGTGCCAGCAGCTGAAGTATTATCTTTTAAAATTTTATGTAATTGATTTACTGTCACCTTATCTAATTTCTTTGCATTTTTATTTATTTTAGGGTCACTTGTATATACCCCATCTATTTCTGAAGCATTAATTAATAATTCCGCTCCTATTTTCTCTGCTATTAAAGTAGCTACCGCATTTGTACTTTGTCCAGGATTCATTCCACCACAAACAACTACTTTTCCAGAATCATAACCATGTTCTACTTCATTTAAACTTTCAGGTATAAACTTGTATGCTACAGTCCCTAAACAAGATATAAGTAATTTAGCATTTATTCTTGATACAAATATACCAATTTCATCTAACGTAGCCTCATTTACTCGAAAGTTACGTGCTAATTTAATATAATTTCGGGCGTTTTTACCCCCGCCAGTTATAATTATTATGTTATGATCTTTGTGTAAATTAACTATTAATTTAATAAAATCTTTAAAAAACAAATCTTCCGGAGAATCAAATATGTTACCGGTTACTTTTACCACTATTTTCCTTTTTTCACTCATCACTTTATTGTTATTATAATATATTAATAAACTTCATATTTGTTAAAATATTATTTAGATAATTTACTATTAAAACAAGTATATTTTCCTGTATGACACGCCACTCCCTTTTGATTTACTATATAGATCAAAGTATCGGAATCACAGTCTACTAATATATCTATAATTTTTTGCGTATTACCTGATGTTTCTCCCTTTTTCCATAATGCCTTTCTCGATCGACTGTAATAATTTGCATATCCTGTTTTTAACGTCTTTACTACTGCATCATAATTAGCATAAGCAAGCATTAATATTTTTAACGTTTTAACCTCTTGCACTATCACTGGTAATAAACCATTTGTCTTTGAAAAATCTAAATCCTCAATTTTCACCGATTTCAAATTCTTACACTAACTCCTTTTTCATATAAATAATTTTTAACATTTTTTATTGTTAACTCTTTATAATGAAATATAGAAGCCGCTAATGCAGCATCTGAACAACCAATTGTTAAAACATCATAAAAATGATTTAAATTCCCACATCCACCACTAGCTATATTTGGAATATTGGAAATTTCTGACACCCGTTTCATTAACGCTAAATCATATCCGTCTTTCGTACCATCACTATCCATCGAAGTTATTAATAACTCTCCAGCTCCTAAATCTTGCACTTCTCTGACCCATTGTAACGCATCTATCTCAGTCCCTACTCTTCCACCATGTGTATAAACCTCAAACCAAAATTGTTGCTCTTCATCCTTTATTATTTCCTTATCATCTATTACCTCATATTTCCGTTTTATATCAATTGCTACAACTACACATTGTTCTCCAAATATATTTGATAAATCACTAATCAATTTTGGATTTTTTACTGCAGCAGTATTTACCGAAATTTTATCCGCTCCATTACAAAGCACTAGTCTAGCATCCTCAATATTCCTAATTCCACCCCCTACTGTAAATGGTATATTTAATTCAGACGCTACAGATTTAACCATTTTCGACATGATTTTTCTTTTATCAACTGACGCAGTAATATCTAAAAAGATTAATTCATCCGCGCCCTCGTCACTATATCTTTTACCAAGTAATACTGGATCTCCAGCATCTTTGATATTGATAAACTTCACTCCCTTTACTACTCGTCCATCTTTAACATCCAAACATGGAATAATACGTTTAGCTAATACCATCTTTCTCTAACTTCTTTATAGTTTCATTAAAAATAATTTTCTTATCATATAAAGCTCTACCTATAATTACCCCGTCAATACCCATTTTATTTAAAGTTAAAATATCATCTATATTTCGTATACCTGCACTAGCAATAATTTCAACATCATTAATTTTTCTAATTTTAGATAATAATTTAACATCTGGTCCATTTAATACTCCATCTCTTTCTACAGAAGTAAGTAAAAATTCCTTAACTCCCATATTTCGGAAATTTTTTAACTGTTCAACTACATTATAATTAGTATTATTTTTCCACCCCTCTATTTTTACCTGTTGATTTTCATAATCTAATGCTAAAATAATTTTTTTTGTGTTAAAATAACTCTTTAACTCATTTACAATTTCTGGATGTTTTATAATTAACGTTCCTAATATTATTTTATTTACACCTAAATTAAATAGCTCAAAGATTTTTTCTTTATCTCTAATACCACCACCTACTTGAATTTTTATTTTTATGTTCTTTATTATTTCATGAATTAATTCTATATTATCTCCGTTACCTAATGCATTATCTAAATCTACAATATGTAATTTTTTCGCTCCTTGTTCTACCCAATATTGAGCTGTTTTTATCGGATCATTACCATATATTGTTAAATTTTCTGGTTTTCCATGTTTCAATCTAACAACTTGACCATTCAGAATGTCAATTGAAGGTATTAAATCCATTTTAACGTCTACATATATCTACAAAATTTTGTATTATTTGCATTCCCATTTTATCAGATTTTTCTGGATGAAATTGGGTTCCATAAATATTATCTTTTCCTACAATTGATGGAAATTTAATTCCATATGTAGTACTCGCAATTTCAATTTCTTCATCAGAAATTTTTGGATAGTATGAATGTACAAAATACGCCCATGTATTATCTTCTAATCCAGCTACTAATTCCTTATTTTTTGTAATATTTATTTTATTCCATCCGATTTGTGGTACTTTTACTGTCTTTGGTAATTTCATTATTTTACCATTGAATAGACTTAACCCTTGACCTCCACCCTCTTCACTATTATTAAAAAACAGTTGCATTCCTAAACAAATTCCTAACATTGGCGTCCCCTCATTTTTTAGTTCATCAATTTGTTTTTTTACTTTAATCAATTTATTAGCTGCAGTTTTAAAATTTCCTACACCAGGTAATATTAACCCATTAATATTTTTAATATTAACAAACTTGTTTGTAATTATAGTTTCTACACCATTTTTTTCTAAAGCGTGTTTGATACTAAATAAATTACCCGCTCCATAATCAAATATCATGATTTTACTCATTTACATTAAACCTTTAGAACTTGGTGTACCTT
Organism: uncultured archaeon; assembly: GCA_963999255.1. Classification (GTDB taxonomy): domain Archaea; phylum Thermoproteota; class Nitrososphaeria; order Nitrososphaerales; family CALBXV01; genus CALBXV01. The sequence continues at coordinate 3,416 of CAXETO010000015.1, forward strand.
TTCGTTTTAAATCTACTGATACTGCTTTTCTAAAAGCTAACGCTAATGCTTTAAACGCTGCTTCAATTTTATGATGATCATTTTCTCCATATTCTACATTTATATGAATATTACAATTAATTGCAGTTGTTAAAGAACGGATAAAATGATATATATCTTCACTTACCATATCTTCAACACCTTTTTTTTCTATTTTTAATTCTATTACTGTATATGTTCGTTTAGCCAAATCAATACTTGCAGATGCTAATGCATCATCCATAGGGACACTAGATGATCCAAATCTTCTGATCCCATTTCTTTCTCCCAACTCATTTGATATACAGTTACCTAAACTTATCCCTACATCTTCCGCTATGTGGTGTATTAAGTCACCTGCTGCATCTAGTTTTATATCAATTAAACTATGAAATGAAAAAATTTCTAACATATGGTTCAAATATTGTATCCCTGTGTTAATTTTTGCTTTTCCATTTCCGTATATCTTAACTGAAGTTTTTATTTTTGTTTCTTTAGTTGAACGTGTAAATTTTTTACTCATTTTTCTTCCCCCATTCTCTGTGAAACCATTTAGTATTATTTGATTTAAAAAATAAATCTATTATATAATTCACATTTGGTAGTATTATATCAACTTCGTTCTTAAGATAATATTTCTTTGTTTCTTCAGGTGTATTATTGCTATCATATACTCCAACAAAAAACACATTTTTTTTTAATTTAACAGCTTCAGTCATAATATAATCCTCTGATGAATTACCAATATATAATATATTATTATCAGTATTTAATTTATTTAATGCTTTTAATAATGAATAAGGATTAGGTTTCCATATTTTTGCTGCTAATTGTTTTGATTTATATTTTACTTCCTCATCTTCTATAAATATTAATGCTTTTTTATTGAAATAATTCATTAATGATTTTAAAGTAAATTTGGCAGATATCAAACTTCTTCCAGACACAATTCCTAAATTCTCTTTTGTAAACATTTTTTCTAGTGTTTCTAGTGATTTACGTGTAATTATTGATTTTTCGTTTTTAATTAACCCATTTGTATTGGTAAATTGATTTATTTTATTATGTTTAATATTAAATAATTTTTTACCATAAAAGAATTCATCAAATATTGTTGTTATAATATTATTTTTAATATTTTTCTTGTAACTAGTATAATCATCCACAGATTTAATTATTTTATTACATTCATTTCCAAATTCATTTATTAATAATTTTTTTAATGTTTGTATATTACATTGATTTAACTTCTGTAATTGTTTTATAAATTTAGGAAATATTCTCCCTTTTAACATATTTAATAACATAAACTTGGAAATTTCTATTCCTCCATTCACTTTTAAAAATTTCTTATCTAACTTTAATTTGTCAAATCCCTCACCATTTACAATTTTAATAAAATCAGTCACTTTCTTACCTAAATTACTTAAAATATATATTATTATTGCATATACTGTATCACAATCATTATTAAAACCTCCAGTCTCTCTTAATTTCTCAATAATTTGATTGGGAATAATGTTTGAATCCAGTTTTTTAGAAATTAAATTACTTAAAATTAATGATATTGTATTTTTTATTGCTAAATCATATGATAAACGAGCATCTATTAATACTCCATCACAATCAAAAATAACTCCTTTTATATTATTTAAATTATTTTTTATATTATTTTTTATGTATATCTCTGATTTTTTTACAGTTTTAATTGTATAGTTATTATTTTTTAGTGTCAATATTATTTTTCAACTAATTCTTTCTTTTATTGATAAATAATGATTTGGCAAACCTTCAGATTTAGCCATCGTTTCAATTAAATTTTTTATATTTTTTAATGCCTTTTGGTTTGATTTTATAATATTAATTCGTTTAATAAAATCTAGTACTGAAAGACCTGAATACGTTTTTGCTGTACCTGATGTTGGTAATACGTGATTTGATCCTAATCCATAATCTGAAGCTGCTACTGGTGTAAAATTACCTAATAGTATTAAACCTGCAGATCTAATTTTTGAAAGAATATTTTGAGTTTTTTTAGTTATTAACATTAAATGTTCAGGCGAAAATAAATTTATAAAATCTATTAATACATTTAATTTTTTTGAAGTTAATATAAAACCGTTATTTAATATGGATTTTTTTACATATTCACTTCTAGGAACCACTTTTATTAAGTTCATTAACTCTTTTTCTACTTTATTAGCTAATTGTGTTGAAGTAGTCAATAATCCACAAACACTTGTTTCTCCATGTTCTGCTTGAGCAATTAAATCTCTGGCGACCCACTTTGGAATCGCTGAATCATCTGCTAATATTAAAATTTCTGATGGGCCAGCTGGACAATCTATTGATATAAATTGTGAAACTTGTTTTTTAGCTTCAGATACATAAGCATTTCCTGGACCAACAATTTTATCAACTGGTTTTACATTTTCTGTCCCATATGCCATTAAACCAATTGCTTGCACTCCTCCAATTTTATATATTTCATTCACTCCACATATGTCTGCTGCAACAATTAATAATGGATCTATGGATTTATTCTTTGTAGGAGGTGAACAAATAGTGATTCGAGGAACTCCAGCAATTTTTGCTGGTATTACTGTCATTATTACTGAACTTGGGTATACCGCTTCTCCTCCAGGAACATAACATCCCACACTGTCAATTGGTGATAACTTATTAGTTATTTGTACTCCATCTTTATTACTAATTTCACCACCAACTTTTTGTAAAATCTTATTTTCAATTAATTCAATTCTTGATTTTAATGTTTTTATAGCTTGAATTTGTTTTTTACTTACATTTTTATATGCATTTATTATTTCTTGATTAGTAATTTTTATTGATTTGGGATCTAAAGTCACTCCATCATATTTTTCTGTATATTTTAAAATAGCTTTTAGCCCATCATTTTTAATATCTGTTAACATATTATTGACTTGATTAAACAAATTTTTATTAGTATTATTTTCAAATCTTAATGAATTTATAATTTGATTAAGATTTTTTTCATTAATATCGGAAAATAATATTTTTTGTTCATTCATTATTTTCCCCTTGAGCTATTTTCTCTAATGGTAGTATTTGTTTTGGTTCATGAACAACTAAACCTTGAGATAATTTTCTTAATTTTGGTATTATTTTTAATAGATCAGTTTTTTTTATTATTGTATTTACAGAATACCAATTTTTGTCTGATAAATTACTTATTGTAGGATTTTTTAGTGCGGGTAATTCTTTTAATAATTTATCCAAATTTTCTTTTTTAACATTAACAAAAATGTGTACATTTTTTTTACTTTCTACAGCCCCTCTTAATAATGATAAAATATCAAATATTTTCTCTCGTTTTTTACTATCTTGTAATGATTTTTTATTAGCCATGAGACATGTCGATGATTCATATATTGTATCAATAATTTTTAATTTATTTCGTTTTAAAGTAGTTCCAGTTTCAGTTAAATCTATTATTGCGTCAGCTTCTTCTGGCGGTTTAGCTTCTGTAGCTCCAAATGATAAAAATAATGATATTTTTTCATTATTTCCTAATACTTTCCAAGGTGTAACTATTTTAGGATCTTGATTTAACCACCTCTTTTTATAAGCATTATTTTTTTTAATGTATTTACTTGCTATGTTTAAATATTCTGTTGATATTCTTAATATTTTATTTCTTTTTAAATATGTATTAATTAAATCATCACATGATTTTATACTGTCATCCTCTGGGATTGCTAATACTATTTTTACTTTTCCATATTCTAAGTTAGTTAAAATTTCAACATCTGCATTTGTTTCTTCTATCCAATCTAAACCACTTATTCCTACATCATATATGCCTTGAGAAACATAATTTGGTATTTCCTGAGGTCTTAGCATCTTAAGTTTAATCTGCTCATCATTAATTATAGGTCTATAAGTTCTTTCTTTTCCATAGATATTATACCAAGCTCTTTCGAGTATTTCAAATGTAGCTTTTTCGAGCGAACCTTTTGGGATCGCAAAATTAATTGTTCCACTCATTTTAAACTCAACTTATTATTACTGTAATAGTTAATATAATAATCTCTAAAATAATACTTTATAGTGAATACAAACACCTTGACTCGTCATTTTTAATTTCACTTTATCAATACTCCAAAGTTGTTCTTGTATATAAAAATATCTTTTTTATTTTTATTCCCTACTCATTAGTCATATATGAATAATTTAAACACACAAATATTATAAATAGGAATATTATTTTAATGTATAATGAGTGTAAAAACAAAACAAAGTTATGCAACCTTTATGAAGTGTAGAGAATGCAATGCTGAATATCCTCTAACTCGACTTGCAATTTGTAATGAGTGTTTTGCACCAGTTGATATTATATACGATTATGATTCTATCTCTCTTAAACCATTTGATTTTCATAATAGACCACAGAATATATGGAGATATAAAGAACTTTTACCGTTGAATAATAATAAGAACATTATTGATCTAAATGTAGGTTATACTCCACTAATTAAATGTAAAAATCTTGGTGAAATACTAGGACTTAAAAACTTGTATATAAAAAATGATAGTATCAATCCTACGTTTAGTTTTAAAGATAGGCCTGCAAATGTAGCTGTTTCGAAAGCAATTGAATTTGGGGATAAAATAATTGGTTGTGCATCTACTGGAAATTTAGCTGGTGCTGTTGCAGCTCAAGCTGCTAAAGCGCGTTTAAACTGTTACGTTCTAACACCATTAAATACTGAACTTGGTAAATTATCTCAAGTAGCTGCATATGGTGCAAATATAATCGGAGTAAATGGAACATATGATGATGCTAATAGACTAGCAGTTTTAGCTTCAGAAGAATTTGGGTGGAATATTGTAAACGTTACATCTCGACCATATTATGTTGAAGGTTCTAAAACTATGGCTTTTGAAATTCTTGAACAATTGAATTGGCAAACTCCTGATCAAATTATTATTCCTGTAGCAAGTGGCGCGTTATTCTGTGCTATAAATCGTGGTTTAAATCAATTTGAACAAATTGGACTTGTTAACAATAATAAAGTTAAATTAAATGGTGCTCAAGCATCTGGTTGTTCTCCAATTTCTACTGCTTTTAAAAATAATCAAAAAAATATTACTCCAGTAGAAAAGCCGGATACATTAGCAAAAAGTATTGCTATTGGTGACCCTGGTGATGGTGATTATGTATTAGAACTTTCTAAGTTAACCAATGGTAGAGTGGATGATGTTTCTGACAGTCAAATTACTGAGGTTATTAAATTGATAGCCAAATCTGAGGGTATATTTACAGAACCTGCTGGAGCAGTTACTGTTGCTATGGCTCAGAATATGGTTAAGAATGGTCAACTGGATTCTGATGAAACTGTAGTATGTTGTGTAACTGGTAATGGATTAAAAACTACTGAACTTATTGATATAAACAAGAATTTATTTAAAATATCACCAAATTTAGATTCTCTAATTGATACAGTAGGAGGAATAAATAATGCCTAAAGTAAAATTATATGGCGGTCTTGTTCAGGCAGCTAAAGGGAAAAAGGAGACTGAAGTTGAATCAACTGTTTTATCCGCTGTCATTGATGAATTAGTAAATCGATATGGTGCTGATTTTAAACAAAAGGTTTTAGACCCCAAGGGTAATTTAGCAAATTTTGTCAGAATTTTTGTAAATAATAAAGATATGCGTTTTCTTCAAAATCTTGATACTAAATTAATTGAAACTGATGTCATAATTTTTATGCCTGCTATTGGTGGCGGATAAATGTGAGGAGTGGGATTTGAACCCACGAACTTCTACGAGACAGGGTCCTGAACCCTGCGCCTTTGACCGGGCTGGGCAATCCTCACGTTAATGATTAATCTTAACCATGTTATATGTTTAAAAATTACAAATATTATATAGATTTTAAAACAGTTGAATATTTTAGTTGAAGATTAATAAGATTGAATTACATCATGTGAAAATGCCATTAATATATCCTTGGAAAACTGCGTATGGTGAAGATTCAGAGATTTATTCAGTATTTGTTAAAATGTTTTCTAAGGATGAGTATAGCTGGTCTGAGATTTCTCCTTTAAAATTTCCTACTTATTCTCCTGAATCTACTAGTGGAGCATATAATTTAATGAAAAATTTTCTAGCTCCTAAATTAATTAATCAAGAAATTGAAGATGCTGAAGATATTAATAATATTTTTAATTATGTTAAAGGTAATTTTTTCGCTAAAGCTGGTTTAGAAATAGCTTATTGGCTTCTAAAAGCGAAAGTTAATGCAAAACCGTTACATGATTTAATCGGTGGCGTTACAAAATCTGTATCTGTTGGAGCTGATTTTGGAATTCAGAATAGTATTAAACAATTGATAACTAAAATTGATGTAGCCGTTAAATCTGGTTATCCGCGTGTGAAACTTAAGTTTCGTAGAGGCTGGGATATTGATATGTTAAAAGCAGTAAGAGATGTTTTCCCTGAATTTGTTTTTCATATTGATTGTAATTCAAGTTTTACTTTAGATGATCTGGAGTTTCTTAAAAAACTAGACCGTTTTAATTTGGCTATGATAGAGCAACCATTACAATATAATGATCTTCTTGATCACGCAAAACTTCAACGTGAACTCTCTACACCAGTTTGTTTAGATGAAAGTATTATTAGCCCAAAAATTATGGAGGAAGCTATTTACCTTGAAAGCTGTAAGTTTGTGAATATTAAATTTGGAAGAGTTGGAGGAATAACAAATGTTTTGAAAATTCATAATTTAGCTAAAGATGCTAAAATGCCCTGTTGGATTGGAAGTATGTTGGAATCTTCTGTTGGAATGGGAATATCAGCTGAATTAGCTACTTTACCAAATTGTACTTATCCGGCTGATGTGTTTCCATCTAAATCATATTATAACGAAGATCTTAGTAATCCAGAAATAGAGCTGTGTAAACCTGGTTACGTTGATGTTTCCCACGTTCCAGGGATTCCCTATGAGCCAAAACCAGATATGTTAAAACGTAACACTTTGAATAAAGCTGTGATTAACAGTTAGGGAGTTCCCTTGTAGCAACCAGCTGTGTATGGGTATTCTAGAGTTGCATGGTAATGATATCCTAAGATTCCATGTTTATGACCATGGCATAAGTCTAAATCATCATTAGACATTTCAATTCCCCCTTCACCTTTGTATCCATAAATAGGAAAACCGTCATTTATGTATCCAACAATATCAGAGTGGCCGTCGTTAAGAGATTTGTTGTCTAGCCGTTCTGGAATGAAATGGTAGTGGTAATCATTCATAACTGGATGTTTGTCTGGATGTCCGCCAAAGCCTGGATGTCCACCAAATTTATCTAATATCTCTCGTGCTACAGCATCTTCACCACGTGCGTCTGCTGCGTTAAAAATTAATACACCATTTTTTGTGACACCGATTGGACCTGGAGGAAGACAGGTTGGTGATGTAGCTTCTACTGGATTTAAGGGGTAGGAAAATGAAAAGCTATTTACTGTTGGTATGCCAGGATTAGGGTCTATCTCAGTTAGTATAGGGTAATTTGTCATAGGCCAGTC
>CAXETO010000016.1:0-10829 GCA_963999255.1 uncultured archaeon
TTAAAAAATATTTTAGTACAGTTATTCCTTCAGAAGATAACAAATTTTCTGCTTTAAATAGCGCAGTATGGAGTGGTGGCAGTTTTATTTACATACCTCCTGGTGTAAATGTTGAATTACCACTACAAGCTTATTTTAGAATTAACGCACAAAATGTTGGTCAATTTGAACGTACACTAATAATTGTTGATGAAAACGCTAAAGTACATTATATAGAAGGATGTACTGCCCCAATATATTCTGATCAAACCGGTTCATTACATTCTGCTGTAGTAGAAATAATTGCAAATAAAGGATCAAAAGTTCGATATACAACAATACAAAATTGGTCTAGAGATGTATATAATCTAGTTACAAAACGAGCATATGCCTATGAAAACGCTACAGTTGAGTGGGTTGATGGAAATATTGGCAGTAAAATAACAATGAAATATCCTTCAATATACTTAATGGGTAAAGGTGCTAGAGGTGAAGTGCTATCAGTAGCAGCTGCAATGCATTCTAGTCAACATCAAGATTCAGGTGGTAAAATAGTACATTTAGCTCCTGATACTTCATCAAATATTACTTCTAAATCAATTAGTAAATGTGGTGGACGTTCTTCATATAGAGGATTGTTACATGTTGTTAAAGGTGCTACAAATGTTAAATCTACAGTTAGATGTGATGCATTATTATTAGATGATGAATCCAGAACTGATACATATCCTTATAATGAAATCAATGATGACACTGCTACAATAACTCATGAAGCAACTGTAGGTAAAATAGGTGAAGATCAAATCTTCTATCTTATGTCTCGTGGCTTAAACGAATCTGATGCAATTAATATGGTAGTTACTGGTTTTATGGAAGAATTTATTAAAGAACTTCCAATGGAATATGCTATTGAACTTAATCGATTGATTGAATTAGAAATGGAAGGATCAGTCGGATAAACTAGTTTATTTAAAATGTCATTAAATTTCTTTGATATATCTGAAGATCTAGTAAATACTTTATCTAGTATTAATAATGAACCTGATTGGTTACTTAAAAGAAGAATTAAAGGATTTAATTCTTATATTAATTCTCCTGCTGAAAAATCTCCTTTATATGCTAAATATTCTACTTTAAATAAAACTAATTTTCAAGACATTGTCCTTCATGACTATAATTTACCAGTTTCAAATGATAAAATTCCTGAATATTTTAAATATGTTTTAGATGATAATAACGAAAATTTTACTATTTTTCAAATTGACGGTAAATTAGTTGGTACGTTTGATCATTATTCCAAAGAAAATCTAATACTAACTAATATTAATCATGCAATTCAAAAACATCCAAAACTAATAAAAGAATATTTAACTAAAAATTTATTATCTGCTGATGAAGATAAATTTGTCGCGCTAAATAATTGTATGTTTAATTCTGGAATATTCTTATATATTCCTAAATCTCTGAAAATAAAAAAACCAATTAGAATATTTAATTTATTTAATGAACCAATTAATGTTATTAGTAAAAATCTTATAGTTTTGGAAGAAGATAGTAATGTAAATTTTATTGAAGAATTCTATTCTACTAATGTTAAACAAAATCATAAATCTCTATTTAGTAACTTAACAGAGATTTATTTACATAAAGGATCTAGACTTAATTTTACCAGCATTCAGTCATTAAGTAATAATTTTATTAATCTTGTTAATCGTAGATCAGTTGGAAAACAAAATAGTAAAATAAATTGGTCTATAGGATATTTCGGATCAGCTTTTACTAGATCTAGAGTTGATAGCGTCCTTAAAGGTTATAATGCAACAACTGAAGATATTGAATTAGTATTTGGTGAAGACAAACAAAATTTTGATATAGTGTCTGATTTAAGTCATCAAAGTTCAGATACTAAAGGCACAGCATTAACTAAAGGAGTATTCCGAGATAATTCTAATTCAATATTTAAAGGAATGATTAAAATTGATGAAGAAGCAAAGAATTCAGAATCCTATTTAGCTGAACATGGTCTATTATTAGGAAAAGGTCCAAGAGCTAATGCAGTACCTGGATTAGAAATAAAAACTAATGATGTTAAAGCTACACATTCTGCTTCTGTATCTTTGATTGACGAAGCAGAAATTTTTTACCTCATGTCACGTGGTCTATCTAAAGATGAAGCTCATAAAATGGCAATATACGCATTTATGGAACCTATAATCCGTCTTATACCATCTAGTAGTGTAAGGTCTAAAATTTGGTATTTGTTAGAAACAAAGTGGTTAAAATCAGAAATTTCTTCTTTAAATCCAAATAATATTATTAATCCTGAAGAAGAAAATGAGTTACACCGAATATCTGGGCCACAAGCATTTTTTGACAAACATTATAAATATTCTGGCGATTAATTTGACTCTAGTAAAACTTTGTTCTGTTTCCGAAATTGAACCTGGAAATATGAAAATGTTTGAATATAAAAATATTAAAATATTGTTAATTAATTTAAACGGTAAATATTTTGCACTGTCTGGTATATGCACTCATGAATATTGTGAATTAGATAAAGGATTTTTAGTGGGTGATTATATTAAATGTCCATTACATCTATCTGAATTTGATATTCAATCTGGACAAGTTCAGACTCCTCCAGCTACTGAATCATTAAAAAAATATAACGTTAAAATTATTGATTCGTTTATAAATATTGAATGCGTTTAAAAATTAATTAGGGTAATATTATAAGTTGACATTAAAGAACCATTTTTCTAATATCAAACAGGATTTTCCTATATTAACCACACAGGTTTATGGTAGAAATCCAATTTATTTTGATAATGCAGCTACTACACAAAAACCTAAAATTGTGATCGATTCTATCTGTGATTACTATCATCAATATAATGCTAATATTCATCGTGGAATATACAAATTTAGTGAACAAGCAACAGAAAAATATGAAAACGCTCGAAAGAAAATTGCTAACTTCATAAACGCTGATCCTGATGAAATAATATTTGTTAGAGGTACAACAGAAGGAATTAATCTAATTGCTTACAGTTGGGGTAGAAATAATCTACTAAAAAACGATCTAATTGTTTCTTCAGTAATGGAACATCATAGTAATATAGTTCCATGGCAATTACTTTCACAAGATATTAAATCAAAACTTGAATTTATAGGAGTAAATAAAAACTATAGTTTATCCTTAACCGATCTTGAAAAACTTCTTAGTAAAAATCCTAAATTAGTTACAATCACTCATATGTCTAATTTTTTAGGAACTATTAATCCAATAGAAGATATAATTAAAAAAGCGCATTCGTATGGTGCAAAAGTGTTGGTTGACGCAGCTCAGTCAGTACCACAAATGCCTATTGATGTAAAAAGAATTGATTGTGATTTTCTAACATTTTCCGGTCATAAAATGTTAGGTCCTACTGGAATAGGTATATTATATGCAAAAAAAGAAATATTGGAAAATATGCCCCCGTTTCATGGTGGAGGAGATATGATTAAAGAAGTCCGTCTTGAAGCCAGTAAATGGAATGACGTACCATGGAAATTTGAAGCCGGTACTACTAATATTGCTGGAGCAATTGGTCTAGGCGTTGCAGTTGATTATCTAGAAAATATCGGGATGACTTACGTTCAAGAACATGAAAAACGATTATTAAAATACGCTTTAGATAAAATGTCTGCACTCAAATATATTGATACGTATGGTGTTTCAGATCTAAAATTTAGAGGAGGAATTATATCTTTTAATTTAAAAAATTTGCATCCACATGATGTTGCTACAGTTCTAGATAAATACAGTATCGCTATTCGTGCTGGACATCATTGTACCCAACCATTACATGAATTTTTTAATCTTTCTGCTTCAAATAGAGCAAGTTTTTATATATATAATACAGAAAGTGAAGTAGACGCATTTGTAGATGCTTTAGATAAAGTTAAGGATATGTTTAAATTATGAGTTCTGATATTTATAGGGAAATTATTCTAGATCATTATAAAAATCCTAGAAATTATGGTATTATAGATAACGCAGATATAAAATCCAAGGATCATAACCCATTATGTGGTGATGTGTTAGAACTTTATATTAAATTTAATAAAGAAAAAAAAGTTGTTGATGTAAAATTTAGCGGTAAAGGTTGTGCTATTAGTCAGGCTTCTGCCTCAATCATTACAGAAATGATTCATGGAAAACATGTTGATGATATTAAATTAATTGATAAAGACAAATTGTTAACTGAATTAGGCACTCCTGATCTTGGTCATACTCGAATTAAATGTGCTTTATTATCTTTAAAAGTTTTGAAAACTGGATATTATTCATATATAGGCGAATCTTATCAAGAAGAATAATTTTTATTTTTAAATTCACGGTGGATTCTTATTCCCTCGTTATCTAAACCACTTATTGCTATTGTAACTGTTGATGGTAAAGCATATTATACTCTATCTAACATTCTGAAATCAATGGACTTTCCATATGTTAGTTTACTTCCAAATCAAAAATTAACTAGCAATATTCAATTAGTTGTTACCACTTTAAAGGAAAAATGTAAAATTTGTTGCTCTAAAATACTTTGCGTTGAAGATTTACACAGTGATCTTATAATATCAAAAGTTAAAATACTACAGATTCTATATCCGAAAACAAATAATTTAATTATTGGAATAGATCCTGGTAAAAGAATTGGATTAGTATGTTATTTTGGACATAAAAAAATTGAAAGTAAAGTTTTGAATTTAATTGATGAAGTTGCACAACTTATTATAAAATGGATTAAATTTGTTAATATTAATATGATTATAAGAATCGGAGATGGAACTCCTAATCTATCTTTAAAATTATTTAATCTTTTGGCACCTGATCTGAATAATAATGTTATAATTGAGTTAGTAGATGAATATGGGACTTCTCATTTAAATAAACATTATAATACTGAAGGTAGCAGAGATGAACGCGCCGCATCATTAATTGCTTTTAAACAGGGTAAATTACTTAATTTAAAATAAATTTATAAACAAATAATTACCTTATTGAAGTTTAAACGTCTATACTTCTGGAAGTATCGATATCTATATATATGTGTAATTTTTTTTATATTTTATGGATAAAAAAAAGAAAATAAAAACAACTGTTACTTTAGCTAGAGATTTATGGGAAGAATCTCAAATATCTGCAATTAAAAGCGGTATAACATTTACTGAAGTAGTATCTGTAGCCCTAACTAAATATCTTAGTATTAAAGAAGCAGCAAAAAAAGATAAAAAATCTACAACTAAATAAACTTTAGATATCTTGATTTCATATTATATACTATGGGTCAACCTAAAAGATTTCCACTTGCTTTTTTACCAACTCCACTTGAATATGTTAAAAAATTAAGTGAACATTTTGGTGGTCCTAATATATTTATTAAAAGAGATGATCTTACTGGATTAGCATTTGGTGGAAATAAAACACGTAAACTTGAATATATAATTTCAGATATGAAAAAAAGAGGAATTGATACCGTAGTAACTACTGCTGGTATTCAATCTAATTGGGCCAGACAAACTGCAGCTGCAGCTCGTAAAGCTGATATGAAAGCAGTTTTAATATTACGAACAGCTCAATTTCCTGTACCCACATCTTATGATGGTAATCTTCTTCTAGATTATTTACTTGATGCTGATGTAAGAGTTATTAATGCACCACTTAATTCTGAAATGTTAACAGAATCTGCTGATGATGACTTATTTCAAGTTGCTGAAGAATATAGAAAAAAAGGTTTTAATCCTGAAGTTATAAATATAACTGATATCCCACTAAAAATTGGAAAATTTGGGATTCCAATTTCTGGAGGGGATGGTCCAGTTTCTACCATCGGTTACGTTAAAGCCGCTGAAGAAATAATTAAACAAATGACTCAATTTCAAAAAGAAATAGATTATGTAGTTATTACTACAGGTTTAGGCGGCTCATATTCAGGTGTACTTTTAGGATTAAAAGCTAATGGAAAAAAAACTAAAGTAATTGGAATAGATTGTGGTGCATTTACTAAATCCGACGCTATTAATGCTATAATAAAAAGTGGTAATGGTGCAGCTAAAATTCTTAATCTTCAATGTACTTTAACTCCTAAGGATGTTGATATTCATACTGAATATAATTGTGGCGGTTATGGTAAAACTTCCAAACCATTAATTGATATTATCAAACAAGTAGCTAAAATTGAAGGAATTTTACTTGATCCAGTATATACTGGAAAAGGTATGTTTGGTTTGATTAGTTTAATTAATGCAGGTTACTTTAAAAAAAGTGATAATGTAGTTTTCATTCATACTGGTGGATTACCATCTCTATTTCCATATAGAGATATTCTTACTGATTCTAGTAAACCTGTTATATTATAAATATTATTTTTTATCTGGCCACATCATTGACCTAAGTTTTTTACCTATTTTCTCTATTGGATGTTCTGATAACACATTCATATGTTCTTCAAATGATTTTTTACCTTTGGTTTCATAACTGTTTAACCATTCTGACGCAAATTCACCGTTTTGCACCTCTTTTAATACTGATTTCATATTCTCTTTCACTTCTTTATTTATTATTCTTCCTCCTCTAGTTAATCCTCCATATCTAGCTGTTTCACTTACATTATTATACATACCACTTATTCCTCCATCTTGAATTAAATCAACAATTAATTTTAATTCATGTAAACATTCAAAGTAGGCAATTTCGGGTTTATATCCACTTTCTACTAGTACTTCAAACGCCGTTCTGACTAACCTGTCAGCTCCACCACATAAATCTACTTGTTCACCAAATAAATCTGTTTCAGTTTCTTCTTTAAATGTAGTTTTAATAGCTCCTGCTCGAGTGGATCCAATAGCTTTTGCCATACCTAATACTCGATCCCAAGCTCTTTTTGTATAATCATGTTCAACAGCAACAATTGCAGGAACACCAAAGTCTTCTAGATATACTTCTCTTAGTCGTTTTCCTGGAGCTTTTGGCGCTACCATTACAATATCTATCCATTCTGGTGGGTGAATCCAATTGTATGTTATTGCTATACCATGTGAAAATCCTATAGCGTCTCCTTCTTTTAGATGTGGTTTAATATCGTTTTCATATACTTTTTTTGTTGTCATGTCTGGGACAAGTATATGTATTATATCCGCTTTTTTTGCTGCTTCAGCAACTTCATAGACTTCATGACCATCTTTTACTGCTTTATCCCAACTTGCACCATTTTTTCTTAATCCTACTATAACATTTAGTCCAGAGTCTTTCATGTTACTTGCTTGAGCATGACCTTGTATACCATAACCAATTACGGCTATTACTTCTTTCTTAATTTTTTCTAATGATACATCTTTATCATACCATACATCCAATCTAATCAAAACCATTGTATAGATTGTGATTAATAAAAATTTAGTTTTTTTGTTATTTAATGCTCTATTTTTTAATAAATGTTTATATGCGTCAATTTAACTTTAAATTATATTATTATGAAATGCAATGAAATTAACGTTATTGGTATTGTACAGCTAAGTATACTTTCTATACTTTCATTGCTTATTATTAAATAATAAGCTCATATTAATTTTTAATTGAGCTTATATATGGAATTAATTTATGTGAAATTATATGGTTAACTTATCTGGCGCAAAATCTCTGATTAAATGTCTTAAATTAGAGAATGTTGAACATGTTTTTGGATTACCTGGAGGTGCTAATCTCCCTATTTATGATGCATTAGTAGATTCTAATATACGTCATATTCTAGTTAGACATGAACAAATTGGCGCTCATATGGCAGATGGTTATGCTCGTGTTCTAAGAAAACCTGGTGTTTGTATGGCCACTTCTGGACCTGGAGCCACTAATCTTGTTACTGGATTAGCTACTGCACATCTAGATTCATCTCCAGTTGTCGCTATTACTGGTCAAGTACCTACTGATTATATAGGTAAAGATGCATTTCAAGAAACTGATGCTATAGGAGTATTAATACCTGTTACAAAATATTGTGTTATGCCTACTACTGCCGTTGAAGTTCCATATTGTGTCAAGAAATTATTCCATCTTAGTAATACTGGAAGACCTGGACCTGTACTCCTGGATATGCCTAAAGATGTTCAACAAGAAACTATTGAATTTGATTACCCTAAAAAAATTCAATTACAAGGTTATGACGCGCTTGTTAATCCAGATTCTCGATTAGTTAATAAAGCGGCTAACTTGTTACTTTCTGCTAAAAAACCTATGATACTTGCTGGTGGTGGTGTAACAATATGTAATTCGTTTAAAACATTACAGAATTTAGCTGAATTTCTAATGGCGCCAGTGGTAACTACATTTAAAGGTAAAGGAGCGTTTCCTGAAAATCATCCATTAGCTTTGGGACCTATTGGTATGCATGGTCGTATAGAATCAAATAAAATGATTTTAGAAACAGATGTATTATTAGCTATAGGATGTAGATTTTCAGATCGATCTGTTGGTAAATGGGACGCTTTTGGTAATAATATGAAAATAATTCATATTGACATAGATAAATCTGAAATTGGTAAAAATAAAAAACCAACTGTTGGTATACATGGAGATTTAAATCTAACACTTAACAAACTTCTCCCCATTCTTATGAAAAAATCTATTGTTAAAAATAATCCTTGGATGGCTAGATTAAAAAGTCTTAAAAATCAATACAAAGATACTAGTAGTTATGATGATGATACAGTAAATCCAAAATCTATATTAAAAGAATTAAGAAAAGTTATTCCAAATAATACTATTATAACTACTGATGTAGGTCAACATCAAATGTGGTCTTCATTATATTTTGATATTTATAGTCCTGGAACATTCTTTACATCTACTGGTTTAGGTACAATGGGATTTGGATTTCCAGCTGCTTTAGGTGCTAAAGTAGGTAAACCAAATCTTCCATCAATATGTATTTCTGGTGATGGTAGTTTTAATATGGTGGAACAGGCTCTTGCCACTGCAGTTTTAGATAATATCCCTGCTATAGTAATTATTTTGAATAATGGTTCACTTGGTATGGTTGCGCAATGGCAACGAGTATTTTATAATAAAAGATATCTTGGAATAAACTTACAAAATTCACCTGATTTTGTAAAAATTGCACAAGCTTATGGTGCAGAAGGTATTCGAGTTCAAAGCATTCCTGAATTTAATAAAGCAGTAAAGAATGGATTAAAGTCTGAAGTAACTACTGTTATTGATGTACCAATTGACCCTGAGGCAGATGTTTTTCCTTTTGTTGCACCTGGAACTAGTCTAGCAGATATGATTTTACCATCGTGATATTTATGTCGTCTTCATTTAATAAACTACGAAGTAAACCTAATAATTATGTAATCTCTGCGTTAGTTGATAATCTACCTGGTGTTTTACATAAAATTACTAACAAATTTCGTGGACGTGGATTTAATATAAACACTATCTCAATTGGACCAACACAAAATAGGCATGTAGCTAGAGTTACTGTTACTATCTATGGAGATACTTCTTCAGTAGATCAATTAGTACTTCAATTAAAAAAACTAGTTGATGTATTTGAAGTTACAGTTTTAACTGCTAGATCATGTGTGGCAAGAGAATTAGCGTTAATTAAAGTTGACACTCCTGATGGAAAAGCTAGATCTGAAATAATTGGATATGCAAACATTTTTAGAAATAGAATAGTTGATGTTTCAAATGATTATATTACTGTTGAAGTAACAGGAACTTCTGATAAAATTGATTCGTTTATTAAGTTAGTGAAAGCGTTTGGTATTAGTGAAGTTTCTCGTACAGGTCTCACTGCCTTAAAAAGAGAAGTTGGTAGCACTTATCAAAGTGATGCTGAATATGAATAGTAAGTTAATTAAAATTTATGATACTACTTTAAGAGATGGAGAACAATCTCCTGGTGTAACTCTTACTCCTGAGGAAAAAATAATTATTGCTAAACAACTTGAAAAATTAGGTGTAGATACCATTGAAGCTGGATTTCCTATTACTTCTAAAGGAGAAAAAGAGGCTATTAGTTTAATAGCTGCTGAAAATCTAAAATGTGAAGTTTCTGGTCTAGCTAGACTTGAAAAATCAGATATTGATTCAGTTATTGATTGTGGAGTAAAAGTGGCACATTTATTTATTGCTACATCAGATATCCATTTAGAACATAAACTAAAAATTTCAAGAAACGAAGCGTTAGAGAAAATTGAATGGGCTGTAAATTATGCAAAAACTAAAGGATTAATAGTTGAATTTTCTGCAGAAGATGCTACCAGATCTAATAATGATTATCTAGTTGATGCTTTTTCCAAAGCAGTAGATTCTGGTGCTGATCGAATTGATATTCCTGATACAGTTGGTGTAATGACTCCAACTACTATGTATCAACTTGTAAAAAAAATTGATGAAAATATTAAAGTACCTATTAGTGTACATTGTCATGATGATTTTGGATTAGCAGTTGCTAATAGTATTGCAGGAATTGAAGCTGGAGCTCAACGAATTCATGTATGTGTTAACGGTTTAGGTGAACGATCTGGTAATGCTTCATTAGAAGAAATTGTTATGGCGTTATATTGTTTATACAATCATAAAACTAATATTACTTCTGAACACATTTACGAAACTTCTAAACTTGTTTCTAATTTAACTGGAGTTATGGTCCAACCTAATAAGGCTATTGTTGGTGATAATGCTTTTGGTCATGAATCTGGTATACATACCCATGGTGTACTTTCTAATCCACTTACTTATGAGCCATTAGAACCAAAACTTGTTGGTAGACAACGTTGGATTCAAGCTGGTAAACATGCTG
>CAXETO010000017.1:0-10660 GCA_963999255.1 uncultured archaeon
AAAGTTAGAGCTGATATGAATAAATTAATGGGTGTTGATAGTAAAATTATTTCTCCACCAGAAATTAAACAACTTGCTCCAACTGTAGATACTAGTAGTCATCCTCAATACCCTATACAAGGTGCGTTATATCATCCTCCAGGCGCCGTTTTAAGACATGATGCTGTTGTTTGGGGATTTGCTAATAATGTAGAAAATTTTGGTATTGAAATTCACCCTTTTACTGAAGCCAAGTCTATTTTAACTCATAATAATTCTGTTACTGGTGTCATTACAAACAGAGGTCAAATTAAAACTGACCTAGTTGTTAATGCAACTGCTGGTTGGGCCTCAACTATTGCTAAAATGGTAAATCTTGATTTACCTATAGTTACCCATCCTTTACAGGCGTGTGTTACTGAGCCTTTAAAACCACTTATGCATAAAATTATTGTTTCAGCAAACTTACATGTTTATATTTATCAAACCGATAGAGGAGAATTTGTTCTTGGAGCAGAAATTGATCCATATCAAACATATAGTATGAAATCTACATTTGATACACTTGAACAAATTGCCTGTCATGCAACAGAAATAATTCCATGTTTAAAGAATGTTAATATTTTAAGACAATGGAGTGGTATATGTGATATGACTCCTGATTTTTGTCCTATTATGGGCAGTGTTGATGAAATTAAAGGATTTATACTTGATGTAGGTTGGGGAACATATGGATTTAAAGCCGCTCCAATATCTGGAAAAATGATTGCTGAACTTATATCCACTGGTAAAACCCCTAATCTTATAGATCCATTTAAATTATCACGATTTTATGAAGAAAAACTGGTTAGTGAAAAAGCCGCAGCCGCAGTATCACATTAAATATTTATCTTATTTTATATTTAATCTAAAAAATATTTTTTATATTTTATACATAATCTAAAAAATATTTTTTATATTTTATACATAAATTTATTTATCAAAACTCTATTATTATTTATTTATGAGAGGAGGAAAAGCAGCTGCAAAAGCATTAAGTAAAGAAGGAGTTCAATATTTATTCACCGTTCCAGTAATTGAATACGGTCCATTTTATGCTGGTTGTATCGATGAAGGAATTCAACTAATATCTATGAGACATGAACAAGCAGTTGCATATGCTGCAGATGCTTGGGGGCGTATAACTCATCAACCAGGTGTATGTCTTGGTATAGGTGGGTGTGGTTCTGCTAATATGGCAAGTGCAATTATTGGTGCCTCATATGAGTCTAGCCCAATGTTAGCCTTAATTCCTATTGGTGAAAGTGGATTACCAGTTAGTTATTTTAAAGAAGCTACTAGTCACCAATTTAATAATCTTGAATTATATTCTAAATATTTAAAATGGGGAACTAGATGTTTTAGCGCAAATGATTTACCAGTACATATTAGATCAGCTTTCCGACATTCTACAGCAGGAAGAAAAGGACCTACATTAATAGAAATGACAAGTGATACATTTTTTGATGAAGTTGATGCATTTAACTCTCCAGATCCTATACAATATCGTACCCAATCATCTCCTATGATAAATATTGACACTGCAAAAAAAACAGTTAAAATGATAAATAATGCTAATCGACCTGTAATTTTAGTGGGTAATGGAGCATATTGGTCTAAAGCATGGCCAGAACTTGAAGAATTTGCCAATCTTATGCAAGTACCTGTTGTAACTAAAGCTGGTTTACCTCAAGGTATATTTCCTGAAGACAGTCCATTATTTGGTGGGGTTTGTATAGGATTTAATCGTACCGCCTTACCCAGATTAATTGTCCCAGAATCTGATTTAATTATTTCAATAGGTGCTAAATTTGAAGTTTTATCATCCTGGCCAAATATATCTCCTGATGCTCAATTTATTCAAATAGACTCTGAACCTAGTGAAATAGGAAGATTTCGAAATATTGATCTTGGTATAATTGGAGATGCAAAAGAAGTCTTAAAATCTTTAATTACAGCAAGTAAAGAAACAAACCTAAATGCAAAACAAAATGAATGGAGACAATTTGTTAAAAATCAGAGTGATTTATATGAAAGTCAAGTTAATAAAGATGGTTTAGATAATTCTAAACCAATTAAACCCGGCCGCTTAATTCATGAAATTAGAAACACAATTAAAGATGATACTTATGTAATTATGGATGGTGCCGATATAGGTTCAATGTCACGTCGACATTTACGAGCTAAATTACCAGGACATTTTATGATCGCTCATGGAAACTGGGGAAATATGGGTCCAGGAATACCTTTCGGAATAGGTACTAAATTAGCTAAAAAGGATAAACAAGTTATAGTTATTACTAGTGATGGAAGTTTTGGATTTAACGCTATGGAATTAGAAACAGCTAAAAAATATGACATACCCATTGTTGTTATCGTTTCTAACAATTTATGTTGGGGTGCTGAAGAACATCCATTTATTCACATGTTAGGTAAAGAATATACTAAAGGTATGGGTTCTACTTTTCCTGAAAGTACCCGTTATGATAAACTAGCTGAATCACTAGGTTGTCATGGCGAACTTGTTACTCAACCTGAAGAAATAAAACCTGCCTTAAAACGCGCATTTGCTTCTTCTTTACCATCTGTTTTAGATGTTCGAGTTGATACAAATGATATGTGGCCAACCAGAACACAAATTATTGATAAACTACCAGAATATTTATCAAAAAAAGAACAAATACAACATGTATAATAAAATAATTACTCAGTTTCTATTATAACATTTTTTAATTGAGTAAATTCATTTAACCCTTCTAGACCTCTTAATGTTCCAATACCACTTTGTTTAAATCCTGCAGATTCTGCAGCAGAATAATTTTTTCCATAGTTGTTGATCCACACTGTTCCTGCATTAACCTTACGTGCAAGTGAAATTGCTTTATTTATATTATTTGTCCAAACAGCAGCAGCTAAACCATATACTGTATTATTTGCAATGTCAATTGCTTGATCTTCCGTTTCAAATTCAAATACTGATAATACAGGACCAAAAATTTCTTCTTGTGATATTTTTGACTCAATTGGTACATCATAAAAAACTGTTGGCTCAATAAAATTCCCTTTTTTATATTCACCTTCTAACATTTGATTTCCACCCAATAACAATTTAGCATTATTTTTTCCATATTCAATATAATCCATTACAGTTTCAAGTTGTCCAGATGAAATCACTGGTGGAATATTTGTATCACTTTTCATCCCATCACCTACTGACATTTTTGGAATAATTGTTTTGATTTTATTCATAAATTTTTCATAAACTGATTTTTCTACTAAAATTCGAGTTCCAGTATAACATATTTGTCCAGCAGTTGATAAACACGCACCAGTTATAGCTCCTTTTATTGCAGTTTCAAAATCCGCATCTTTTAATATTATATTTGGAGACTTCCCTCCTAGTTCTAACGATAATCTGGTTAAATTCTCTGCTGAATTCCTTACTATTTCTTTTCCCACTTCTGTACTTCCTGTGAAAGTTATGATATCAATTCCTGAATTTTTTGCTAGTTCTGTTCCTAATTTACTTCCAGAACCACTTACTAAGTTTATTACTCCTTTCGGAAGATCTGGAATTAAATTAAATAATTTAATAAATTCATATGTTACACCAGATGTTAGACTTGCAGGTTTTATTACAACTGTGTTTCCTGCAGCTAATGCTGGAGCTAATGATCTTGCTAATAATATTATTGGAGCATTCCATGGTGTTATAACACCCGCTACTCCCAAAGGCTCACGAATTAACAGACTTAATGATTTAGAATTATGAGTTACAGTTCTTCCATAAATATTTCTAGCCATTCCAGCATAATACTCATATAAATCTGCTGATATTTTCACCTCCATCATTGAATCAGATAATGTTTTACCATTTTCTAATGTGAGCGTTTTAGCAATTTCATTTATATGTTTTTTTGTTAAATCTGATAATTGATAAAGAACTTTACATCTTAAAATATGATTTTCTTTCCAATCATCTTTATTGAATGCATCTCTTGCTGATTCTATTGCATTTTTAAGGTCTGAAATAGTTGAACTTGGAGATTCGCTTACTAGCTCTCCATTAACTGGGTTATATGATTTAAGCCCATCATTTTCTTTGGATTTACACCATTCACCATTAATTAAATTTTTACTGGATAACATAAATAATATTATAGAATTAGTATCTTTAAATTTTTTTTTATTAAAACATATATCATTTGAATATATTATATTTCTATAATGAGTAAACCAGAATTAGAATTTTTAAATGTGGATAATTTCGAATGGGTACCAATTGACAATGCACCTGGTACATATGAAAGAATTTTAAGTAGTGATAAAAATTTAGGAAATTATACTAGAATGTTAAAATTTGATGTTGATGCAGAAACACATGAAACTTTAACACACGAATTTTGGGAAGAAGTTTACATAATTAAAGGTGGACTTTATGATAAAGCGAAAAAACAACTTTTTACTGAAGGTATGTATGCATGTAGACCTCCAGGCATGGTTCATGGACCATATAAATCTTCTGAAGGTTGTATTACAATAGAAATGAGATATTATTTAAAATAAGATTTATCTTGAAGAATATAAAATTACAGCTTCATTCCCACTCTAAAGTTACTGATATCGATTTTAATGTTGATAAAATTATTTGTGCAGGTTTTACTGGTAGAAATCAAACTCTAGTTTTACAACATATTCATGAACTTGAAAAATTAGGTATAAATCCACCTAAATCGACCCCTACATCATATATATTACCTGATTCTTTGATATCAACTAGCAATCAAATTTCCGTATTTGGAAATCAAAATAGTGGTGAAGCTGAAGCAGTTATATTAATTGATAAAAATAAATGGTATGTTACAATTGGTAGTGATCATACTGATAGAAAAATTGAACAAGTTGATTTTCACAAATCTAAATTAGTTTGCCCAAAAATTATTTCAAATATAGTTTGGGATTATACTGATGTTAAAAATCATTGGGATAATTTAATAATTACATCCAATGTTGAAAATCAGGGTAAATCTGTGAGTTATCAAGAAGGTAAACTGCTAGATATTTTAAAAATTGATAATATGTTAAAATTATTAAATATAAATGAAACTGGAATTATTTTATTTACTGGTACTTTCCCAACAAAACAAAATTTGTTATTTTCAAACAAATTTTCCATGAAAATCCACGATTCTAGACTAAATAGATCTATTGAACATTTTTATAACATCAAATTTAATTAAATAAATTTAAAAGAACAAATTTATTAAACGCAAATCATATTTGTATTTATGGTCGAAGATTTAAGATCATTTATTAAATATATTAAAACTCATCATCCTGATGATTTTCTTGAAGTTAATAAATTGATAAATCCAAAATTGGAATTATCTGCTGTAATAACTAAACTAGAAGAACAACGCAGAACTCCTATCGTGCTATTTAATAATATTAAGGGTACTGAGTTCCCTACAATTGTTAATGTTAATGCTTCTAGAAAAAGAATTGCTGCTGGAATGAAAACTGATTTGAATAAAATGAGAGAAAAATATTTGGTTGCAGTTAATAATCCGATTCAACCAAAATACACTTCTTCTGCTCCAGTTCAAGACATTATTATTAAAGAATCTGAAGTTGATTTATTTAAATTACCTCAACTTATTTTTCATAAAGAAGAGGGTGGTGCATATATTAGTGCGGGAATAGTTACTGCTAAAGATCCTGAAACTGGTATACGAAATTCTAGTTATAATAGACTTATGATTCAAAATAAAAATCATTTGGGTATTTATATGACAAAAGGAAGACATTTATGGGAATATTATACACGTGCAGAAGCTAAAAATGAGGCATTGCCTATTTCTATTCATATTGGTAGCCATCCGGCTTGGTCTTCTGGAATATTATTTACTGGAGAATTTGAAGTAGATGAATTAAGTATTGCTGGAGGAATCTTAGGTCAAGCTATTCCTATAGTTAAATGTAAAACTGTAGATGCTGATGTACCAGCTTATTCTGAAATTTGTTTAGAAGCAGAATTATTACCAAAAATTCGTGAAGATGAAGGTCCATTTATAGAATTTACTGGATATACTATTGGAAAAGGTAAACGTGAAGTAGTAAAAGTAAAATCTATAACTCATAGAAAAAACGCTATTTATCAAACAATTCTTAGCGGAGCTCATTATGAACACTTAGTTCTTGGAACTGTACCAATGGAAGTAAATCTATTAAATAAAATTAAAAATCATGTACCTACAGTTCAAGATGTACATTTTCCAACTGCAATGACTGTTTTTGTTTCTATTAAGAAAAAAGCTGAAGGTCAAGGTAAAAGTGCAATACTTGCAGCACTCGGCAGTGAATTTTACTCAAAAAATGTTGTTGTTGTAGATCATGATATAAATATTCGTGATCCACGTCAAGTTTGGTGGGCAATTGGTACACGTGTAAGATCAGATCAAGATATTGTTATAGTTCCTGATGTTCGAGGTTCTGGTATAGATCCAACTACTACTACTGAAGGAATTATTACTAAACTTGGAATTGACGCGACAGCAAATCCTACTCTAGATAAATATCCTCCAGTTGGCACTATACCAAAAGAAATCTTAGATAAAATTGATTTAACAAAATTATTTGAATAAAAAAGATTTTTAACTAATTTATGTTATAATTTATTAATTGAGTTTAGTTAATCTTAAAAATTTACATGATTCTCGTATAAAATCTGATAGATATATTCCTCCTAAAATTTGGCTTATACTACCAATGTTGCCCAGTCTTCTTTATTCACTTTGGGTTATTCCACAAGTCATTGATCTAATTAATATAGAAAATCTAAATCCTATTCAACAAGAAGTAGCTCTAGAAACAATTATGCCAAAAATACTTTATATTTCAATTTTAGGCGCAATTAGTGGCATTCTTAGTGCAATTTTGTCTGCATATTTGCTATATATGCTTCATCAAAGACGTAACGATCATTTTGAACGTCAACAAAAATTTTTCGGTATAATTAGTAATATTTTAAAGCAAAAAACCCCTGATTCTGAAGCTAATAAAATGTTTGCAAATTCTTTAGAATCTATTAAATTCCAGGAAATACAACGAAATGCCATTTTCTGGGCTGTATTATCTGTTCTACCTATAGTAAGTATTATCGGTGTCCTGTTTAGTTATCTTACATTAATGAAAGTTTATTATGAACATGAAATAAATGAGAATCATTGTATTGAAGATTTACGTGTTATTTTAAATCAATATAATTTATCATATACATATGAAAGAACTTATAGTCTTCCACGTCGAAATCGACTACTTTACATAATATTACTAATAATTACCTTTGGACTATTTGGTTTTTACTGGAGTTATATATTAATGAAAGATCCAAATACACATTTTAATGAACATCATGAACTAGAAAGTCAGCTAATATCTATATTAGAACAAATCCCATAATTTTCTTACCTAATATTTTATATATGTGAATAACTTTCTTATTTCTATTTAAATGACTGATAAATTTAATAATACCAAAATTGAACGAGAAGGACCACTAAATCGATATAATTTTACCGATTTTTTTAAAGGTTTTGACCAAGTCCCTATTATCAAAAAAATTTTTGGTAAAAATGTAGTAGAAATATTAAATAATTTAGAAGTTGAATTTAATTCGTTTAGACGTGGATATATGGGAGTTAGTGACGATGATGGCCATTTAGTAGTAAACACTCACCATTTAAAAAATAGTGACTATAAAATATTATATTTAGATGTGATTCATGAATTAATTCATGTTAAACAATTTATAGATGGTAAAAATTTATTTGATGAAGATTATGAATATGTTGATAGACCTACAGAAATTGAAGCATATCAAATCACTGTAGATGAAGCTAAAAAAATTGGTATGAATGACCAAGAAATTTTTGATTATCTTCAAGTAGATTGGATTGATGATGAATCTCATAAAAGATTAGCTAAAACAGTCGGAATTAAAATTCCATCTTATGGTAAAAGCGATCATGGAACTGCTAGTACAAAATTAGAGAAAAACAATGATGAACTAACAGAACTCGATTCTTAACTTAGATATTCGTTTTTAATTTTTAAATATAATTCAGTATGATGATTAATTAATTTAATATCTTCTTCTGTTACATCTCGTAGTTTTTTAGCTGGTACGCCTCCAAATATTGATCTCGCTTCCACTCTCATTCCTGCTCTAACTACTGAACCTGCTGCTATAATACTATTTTCTCCAATTTCCGCGCCATTCATTATCATTGCTCCCATTCCAATTAAACAATTATTATTAATTTTACATCCATGTGCTATTACTCCATGACCTAAAGTTACATTATTTAATATAATAAGTGGAAAATCCTTGTCTGTATGTAACACACATCCATCTTGAACATTAGTTGATTTTCCAACTCTTATTTTATCCTCATCCCCTCTTATAACTGCATTAAACCAAACACTACTATTATCTCCAATTTCTACATTACCAATTATTTGTGCACTATCTTCAATAAACACATTTTTTCCCATTTTTGGCGTTTTTGAATTAAATTTTTTTAGCATATAATATGTTATTATTTTTGTATACCTAAATATTTATTTCATTAATTTCCAAAATGTTAAAATTAATAGTATTTTTATTGTTTTTATTATATATGTCATCTGAAAATCATATTAAAATATATAACACTTTCAATAAACGTCTTGATACTATATATCCTGATTCAGATAATACAATTAAAATCTATCTTTGTGGTGTTACTGTTTATGATAAATCACATATCGGTCATGCACGTACTATAATTACATTCGATGTACTTAGAAGATATTTATTATATAAGAAATATAAAGTAATATTTATAGAAAATTTTACTGATGTTGATGATAAAATAATTAACAAAGCTAAAGAACAACAAATTTCCTCCTCTAAATTAGCAAATACGAATATTAAACAATATTTTAAGGATTTCACCAATCTTAATGTATTAAAAGCAACTAAATATCCACGAGCTACCAAACATATTAATGAAATTCAAGATTTAATTTCTAACATTTTAAAAAAAAAATATGGATATATTACGAGTACAGGAATTTATTTTAATGTTAAAAAATTTCCTAATTATGGCAAATTATCTGGTAAAACAATTGAAAACTTGAAATCAGGAATAAGAATTAGTGTAGACGATGAAAAACAGAACCCTGTTGATTTTGCTTTATGGAAATTTTCCAATGAAAAACCTAATTGGCCTAGCCCATGGGGAAATGGAAGACCTGGTTGGCACATTGAATGCTCCGCTATGGCAATGAAATATTTAGGTAATAATTTTCATATACACGGTGGTGGTAATGATTTAATTTTTCCCCATCATGAAAATGAAATTGCACAATCGGAATCAGTTACAAACCAAAATCCTGCATCTATTTGGTTACATACTGGACTTGTTAATATTGAATCTAATAAGATGTCTAAATCTTTAGGTAATGTCGTTTCAGTAGAGCAAATATTAGAATTATTCGGTCCTAATGTTATTAGATTATATGTTATTTCTAGTCATTATAGAAGTCCTTTAAATTATAATGAGGAAACAGTAATGAATGCTGTAACTAACTGGAAATTAATAGAAAATGCAATATCTGAATTACAATCAACTATAAACTTAAATTTAAATATAAAAAATTTAGCTAAAACATTAGAAACAGAATTTTCAAATATTGAAAAAGCTTTAGATAATGATTTTAACATTCCCCTATCATTAGGAGCGTTTATGCGAATTATTAAATTAATTAATCGTACGGCTTCAGAAGGTAAACTTTCTATAAACTTTAAAAAAACATTTGAAAAGAAATTAACAAAAATTATGAATATTTATGGATTTAAGTTACCTTATGTAACAAAATTAGAAGCGAAAGAAATTGAAATGTTAATTGATAAAAGAACAAAGTTTAGACTAAATAAACAATTTAACGAAGCAGATAAAATTCGACAAATCTTAAATGATAAAAAAATTGAAATAACTGATTATCAAGACCGTATAGTATGGCGTAAAACTACGTAATTTTTATTGGCACCGCTAAGTCTGTAATGTCTTTCATTGATTTCAAAATTTTGTCTAATGTTGTTAATAATGTCCATGAACTTCTTATAGCTGTATTTTTTTCATCTAACATTAAATTTTCAATATTAAACAATTTTTGATTTAATTTATTATATTTATTAATTACATTATTTCTATCACTTATTTTTTTTAATAAAAATAAATTAATTGATAAATCTTGAATATCATTTAATTCAATGATAAATTCATGTAAAAGTTTCTTTAACTGACTTTTCAAAGTCATTGTTCGTAACTCTTTCACTGTTGTAGCTAATTTTACTGAATTATCTCCTATAGTTTCAAGTATATTAGCTGCTACTCTATAATCTAAATAATCTATTGAAAGTAAATCAAATTTAATTGAAAGTTTGGTATTTAATATATTACTTCTAATTAATCTTACTAATAAGAAATATAACCTATCTACTTCTTCATCTCTTTCTATAGCTACATCTACCAATTGATCATTATTTTCTAGTAAAGAAACTATCGCATCTTTGCACATTTCTTTTACTAGTCCA
>CAXETO010000018.1:0-10531 GCA_963999255.1 uncultured archaeon
AATTTTACCTATATATGAACTAGTTTTTAAGTTCTATTTCTCTAATAAAACATTGAATTGGAAGTTTACTAGAAGCCGTTTTGAACGCTCTTTTAGCTTCAGATAAATGTTCTTTCATAATACGAACTTCAAGGATTGTTGTTCCGATTTCGGCTCTAGCAGCTAATCCAGTTGGTTTACCAAAAGCTCGCCTCATACCTTCTTGTAGTCTATCTGCACCAGCAGTAGCAATCATTTTATTTTCTTTTAAAACAATATGAGGATAAGCAACAACACTAAGATGATAAACATCAGGACCAAGTTGATTAAGTATTTTATTAGCAGAAACTCGTGCGGCTTCAATAGCATTATGTCTTATCTGTGCTCTAAATTTAACTGCTAATTGTAATTTAATTTCATAATTATTAGATTTTTCACCAGTATGAAATTTTGCAATTTTAAGAGCTGGGTTTCCTTTTATATATTCTCTTCTCCCATAAGGGTGACCACGTATTACTCTATAATTACTACCTTTCATTATAGAACATTAAGTTATATCTAGTATTATTAACTTTTCTAATTATTTGATTAAAGCTGATAATCCTTTCCTTATTAATCCAGTGATTAGTGATAATTCTCTTTTAGTAGGTAAACTACGACCAAGAATTTGTTTAAAAGTCTTATCTAAGAGTACAATTCTATATTCTGGAAAATTTAGTTCTTTAGCAAGTTTTAGACAATATGTTATAAATAATTCTTTGTGAAAATTACTAGCTAATTGTTTATGAATTACGTTATTTGGAATTGAAAGTTCATATAATATTATAGACAGAGCATGAGATATGTTTAATGTTTGATAATTAGTTCCAGTATCTATTGTAATAGTTAAATCACATAAACGTAATTCATGATTAGTGAGACCAGTAGTATCTCTACCGAGAACTATACATATATTTCCAGAGAATTGAGTTAATTTACTATTTAATTCTTTTAGAGATATAGTAGTTCTTGAGATATTATTCAGATTATCAGAGTGAATAGCAGATGTCCCAATTATTAAATCAAAATTTTTAGTTATAATTTTCCAATTAGTAGTTTTAGCTTTTTTTATTATATCAGCTCCGTGAGATGAAAATATTAAACTATCTTGAATATTAAAATTAGAATCAATTAGATATAATGATTTAAGTCCAAAATTTTTCATAACACGAGATATATAACCAACATTAATTCCAAAATCAGATCCAACTACAGCCACAGAGATATTGTACATAATTTATAATAATAACATGAAGTTATTAAGAATGATTCAAAATAAATTAAAACGATAATTAAGTAGTATCTAAAATCTTATTTTTAGCATGTATAAGAATTATATCTTCAAAAAAGACATGAGATTTACCAACTATTTTAACTTTAAACCCGTTTTTTTCAAGTAAACTAATAATTTTAGCATATTTAGAAAAACTAGAACTAACAAATAATATCTCGCCATTAATTTTTAATATTGGATAGATAGTTTCAAGAATTTCTACAGTAATTTGTATTCCATCAACTCCACCATCAACAGCTAAATCATCTATATCATAACTAGACAAATATGGTGGGTTGAAAACTACTAAATCAAATACATTATGTCTAAATACATCGCAATTAATACAGCAAACAAGATCAATAGCGTTTATATTATTTGGAGATTTTTTATATTCTAATAATGCATGATAAGAAATATCAGTACCAATAACTGTTTTACTAATTTTTATTAATTCATTTGTAACTAGACCAGAACCTATACCAACTTCGAGAGTTTTTACAGATTTCATATTCTTAATTTTATTTGCTAATAAAAAACTGTCTTCTTTTGGCTCATATATTTTATTCAATTTTAAAACCTATATTAGATAAATTATCCACTATTTTGAGAAAATCATGTATTTCAATTTTTTCAATATTCATATTAGAAAGTTTATCTGGTATTACAGATGAGAAATCATTAACAAAGTTTTTATTAATTATTTTAATTATTGAAGATAATTTTTTCCCTCTCATTGAAAAAAGAAATTTAATAATTTTTATAGAATCTATATTAATTTTTTTATTTTTAGGTTTAATTAATAGAATTGATGTAAGGACTTTAGGGATGGGGGAAAAAAGATGATTGGATATAGTACCTACTTTATTAACATAAAAATTAGCATTTGTTATAACTGTAATACTACGATAATTTTTATTACCAGGTTTAGCGACAAGCTTATCTGCAAACTCAGTTTGAACTAAAACAACTGCGCGAATGAAATTTTCATTAATCAACCATTCTACAAATTGAGATGATTTTGAATATGGTAAATTCGACATTAGAATATCATAATTAATATCAATTTTGAATCCGTCACCTCGAATTAATTCTAGATTATTTATTTTAGACAATTTATCAACACAAATAGAATAATATTTTTCATCTATTTCTGATGAAATAACTTTTTTAGCTTTATTACATAACTTATAAGTAAGATTACCAGTACCTGACCCTATTTCATAAACTATGTGTTTTTTAGTAATTTGAGCAATATCCACTATTTGATCAAGAACAGTATTATCAATTAGTTTATACTGTCCCCAGATTTTTCTATTCATTTTCTTATGAAAATAGATAATCTAGTATTACCAGTTATTTCTTCATAAATACGTTTACTTAATTGTATTATAGGGTCTTTAATTCCAATACGATCTTTTAAGTCTTCAAAGCTTTTAAAATTAGATTTTTCTCGTTCTTTAAGAATAAGTTGCATAGTAGTTTTTCCTACTCCAGGTATTAATTCTAGACTATGTAATCTAGGACCTATTGGCTGTAATTCATTAAAATAGTTAACAAATTTAGATTCATTATTTGTTATTAGTAGTTCAATAACTTGTGGTAAAGAATTTTTTGCCATTTCACTAAGTTGTTGATAAGATAAACGGCCAAGAACACTAACAACATCAGTTCTGCCTTCTTTTCCAATATATATTTTTTGACCTATTGTAAAATTAGAATTTTTTGCAGCTAGGGTTTCTAATAGAATTAAACGGTTTTCACCTATAGCTTCAATAATAGGACCGTCTCTACCTGGAATTAATTTTGATGAAGATCTAGGAGAAAAGTTAATAATATATGCTATTTCCTCATATTTTTTAGGAGTATTATATGTCAAAGAATCACCGGTTAGACTATTTAAAATAATTAATTAAAGAAGTATATATTACAGAATATATTTTGAATTAAAGGTTCATTCAATTAGATCACTAAATGTCAGATAACTCTTATAACAAACGATTAATATATTAATATTCTCTTTTAGCAGTTACTTTAAAATAGATAATATTTTTTCGAGTATTTCAGTACTAACTAATTTTTTCCATCCAGACGTAAAAGTTCTTAGTTCCTCTATAGTTTTAGGAGAAATATTAATTAATTCAATTGCTTCATTGTCATTAAGATCACAGTCTTCAACTAATTGTTGTTTCATTTTTTCAATATCTTCAAACTCAGTTTTCGAAAATAGTTTAAGATAATCTAAAGTTCTTTTTTGAATTTGATCTAGATCATCCTCTTTTATTTTTTCAAGTAATTTTTGAGCTTCTGACAATGAAATAGTTTTTTTATCAATATTCATATTAAATCATTACTTATTATGGGGTTTAATATGTTCAAATCTGGATATAATAGTTTTAACTTTATTTCCAATTTTAATATTTAATGAAACGGATCTGCGCATGACTTTTTTAACTTTACCAACCTTACCATGAAATCTTCGATGAGGCATACCTTTGACTTGATTTGGAGATAATACAACAACAACGTCATCATTTTCTTTATAAGTTTGTAGTAAATACGATAAACCAGTAGATTTATTAGATTTTAAACTTAGCAAATGTCTTGATTTATGTCTAAAACCTTTTGATGTTGAACCCAAGTATAATTTATTTAACAGTAGCTATTTAAAAAGTTTATTTATTTCATAAATTAACTAGAATAATTCATTAGAGATAATAGAATATTATATTTCATTATTATTATGGTAAACATTAGTTATATCAAATAAGCTACATTGACAATCACAATCAATAATTTCTGAAATATTAGGTGTAACATATAACACATTTTTACTAAAACCACTTTCACCTACTAGTGCCTTTATACTAACACCACCATCAGATTTAACAGTAAAATCAGCAGAATTATTAGAAATTTTTTTAATAGAAATTTGATAAATGATACGTTTTAGAACCTTATTTTTTCCTATTGGAATTAAATCTACTTCACGATTTTTAAAAACTTTAGTAAGGGATTCAAGTTTATTTATATCAGGTTTTTTAGTAAACATTATTTTAACAAATGCTTCAAATATAAAATTAACAGATTTAGAATTATTGGTTTGAATAACAAAGTCGTTTAGATAGATATCATTTTTATGATCTAAATTAAAATTAAGAAGGGAACGTAATTTAGGTTCAAATATATCAGCGTAAAAAGGTCTTCCATTTCCGAGAACTAAGCTATTCATATCTTCACTACCAATCCAAGTAAATTTTATTTTTTTACTCTTAAAGTGTTTTAATAATTGTGATGACAAAAAATCTTCAATTGATCTATAATCAAAAATTTTTTTATTTGAACAAAGTTCACAACCAATATTATTACAAGATAAACAAGCAATGTTTCTTTGTTTAACTCCTCGAATTTTTTTAATATATCTACCATATAAATGAACAGGTTTGGAGTAAACAGTAATAGTTGAATCCAATGGTTGAACTTTAACTATAATATCAGGATTATAATAATCAACAGAATTTACAATTTTGGATGATATTATATTTCGAAGCTTTTGAACAAAATCACTTTTAATATTAATTCCACCAGCAAGTTTAAGATGAGAACGTAACTTATCTTCAAATTCAATTATATTAGTTGGTAAACTTACACCAATTTGGAATGTAGAATATTGATATTCAGATAATTTAGATATTACACTATCAGCTAATTTATCAATATTTGAATAAATATTATTACATAATTCACAATTTTTTTTATTATTAGAAATAGTTATTTCATCATCTGTATTAATTTGTCTATTTATACAATTAGCACATAAAGAATATTTTTTTAGAATTTGATTTCTTATATAATAAGAATCAGGTGTTTGATTCATTCTTTCATTATCCTTCTAAGCATTTGTTGAAATTCACGTCCCTTACTGGCTTTCATAACTGATTTACTTTGTTTAAATTTCACAAACATTTCTTTAACATCTTTTTCTGAATTTCCAGAACCTTGAGCTATGCGTTTTATTCTAGAAGAATTCAATATATCAGGATTGTCTTTTTCAAAATTAGTCATAGATTGAATAATAACACGCCATTTTTTCATTTTTTGTTCAAGTTCTTCAACATTATTAGGCATAACAGCGTTAGAGAATCCTGGAATCATATCAATAAGTTTGTTCAATGAACCTAGTTTATTTACTTGCTCTATTTGAGAGAAGAAATCATTAATAGTTAGTTTTCCAGACATCATTCTTTTTACATCTTCTTCACTATTTTGAATCTCTAAGTCTTTGGCACGAGATAATAGAGCTTGTAAGTCACCCATACCTAATAATCTTCCAACAAATCTAGTAGAAGAAAATAATTCAAGATCGTCAATTCTTTCACCTGTGCCTATAAACATAATTTTTGCACCAGTTGCAGCGGCTGCAGATAACGCTCCTCCACCTTTACTTGCACCATCTAATTTAGTTATCAAGATACCGCCAATATCAGTAGATTTACTAAAAGCTTCAGATTGTGCATAACATTGTTGTCCTATTGTTCCATCTATAACAAGTAGAGTTAAATTTGGATTAATAGCATTAGCAATTAACTTCATTTCTTTTAATAAAGACGCTTCTTCTTTATGTCTACCAGATGTATCAACAATAATAACATTTATTCCTTTAGATTTTAAATTTGGAATTCCATGATTAATAATATCAATAGGATCTGTATTTTTTTCACTATAAACTTCTACATTTATTTTAGAACATAATATTTCAAGTTGATTTATAGCTCCAGGTCTAAAATTATCAGCACATATTATACCAGGTTTAAAACCTTTTTTTAGAAAGAATCTAGATAATTTAGAAGCAGTAGTAGTTTTTCCTGAACCTTGAATTCCTAAAAGAAGTATAACATATGATTTAGCAGAATCAAAATTCAATTCTTCTCCAATTCCAAGAAGATGAGAAATTTCTTCATATAATATTTTAACTATATGATCTTTTCTAGGTAATCCGAGAGTGGGTTTTTCATTTAATGCTCTGTTTTCTATTTTAGAAGATAATGAGAGAACTAATTTTACATTAACATCAGCTCGTATTAATGTCCTTTGAATATCTTTAACAAATTCTTTGATAATATCATTATCTATAACAGAGACATGTAATAATTTATTTACAGCATCTCTAAGACCAGTTTTCATTGAAGATAACATTACAAAATTCTCTCCTTATTGTAAGAAACTACATCATTAATTTCCAAATTTCCTCTATCACCAAACCAATGTTCAATATATTTATCTATAACTAATTTTTTTTTAAATAAAGGGCCATCAAGAACAAAAGTATCATACTCGCCTCCCTCCCCTGTAGCGTTAAATTTACATATTTTAGATTTTTTAAGGAGAAGAGTAATATTTGATTTAGTCAATTGTTTCCCCAACCAAGTTTTATCAAGACCATAAGCAGCAACTGCAATTATAACAGTTGTAAGTCCAATTTCAGTTATTTTTGATAGCACATCTTCATCAGATAATCCCCATAATGGAGAATAAATTGACATATTAGAATCTCGAGCAATTTTTTCAAATATTTTCTTTTGATAATTTGATGTAATACCACCTATAACTAATATCTTTGCTTTAAGAGTTTTTAATTTATCAATTAGAACCTCTTCTTCAGAAGAAGAAGGCGCATGAACTATATGCCATTTAAGACCTAAGCTATCCGCAATTTGACTAACGAATTGCACATTATGACTATGATATAACATACTTTCTACATTTTCAGGCATTACACTAATTATTCCAGTTAAATTAATTCCTGATTCTGAAGCTAGATGTAAGGACAAGATAGAATCTTTGCCACCGGAAGATAGAACAATAGCTGACATATACATTATTTAATTATTAATTAGTTTTTTTATTTATCTATAAAAGTATTCTAACCTTTCACTCTTACTACTTTTTGTTTACCTAGTACACGCCAAAATTCAACTTCTTTGCCTGCAGCTAATTTGTTTTTAATTTCTTCATCTTCAGGAATATCAATATCACTAATTTCATAATTTTCAAGATCCATAATTTGTATTTTAGTAGGAGCTAGAGAAATAATTTGTGCAGAACGTTTTTCAATAAGTGGGATTTCAATAGTAGAAGATACTGGAGAAACTATACTCCGTTTAATATTATCAAATATTCCTACACCAACAACACGAGCTTTAGCAGACCCATGTTTTCCAGGTTTAGATTTATCAAAATCAACAATTCTACAAGGTTCTCCATCAATAACAATATATGAACCGGTTTTAACACTTCCAAGGTCCGCAGGTTTACTCAAAACATTCCACCAATTTACTTATTTTTTAATCAAGGTTATATATAATTTTGTCTTGAATATTTTCAATGTGACAACTAATACTATAAAAAAAGTAGCAATAATTATAAAAAAAAGTGATAAAAAAACAATATCTTTAGTAAGTAAAATAATAGAGACATTATATAATAATAAATTAGAGATATTTATTATAAATCCACTTGAACATAAATTAGCAAAAACCATCTTATCAATAAAAGAATTAAATCAAATAGAAATTGATATGGCTATATCAATTGGTGGAGACGGTACATTACTTCGATTAATTAGAGATTTAAGAAAAGAAATTCCTGTATTAGGAATTAATAGTGGAGGAAAAGGAATAATAACAGAGATTATACCAGAACAAATAGAAGATGCATGTAGAAATATTATAAATAAAAATTATATTTTAGAGTCACGAATTAGATTACAATGCACAATTGGTAAACAACAATTTGAACCAGTTTTAAATGAAGTGTATTTTATTAGAACAGAAATAACTAAAACACCTTATTATAAAGTCAAATTAAATGGTAAAGAAGTATTAAATAATAGAATGGATGGTTTAGTAATTGCAACACCAACAGGATCAACAGGTCATTCTTTATCATTAGGTGGTCCAGTATTAGTTGAAGATGATGAAAACATATTAATCACACCGATTGGCTCAGTGTCAAACATACCATCAATTGTATCGAAATCCAAAGAGATAGAAATCACATCAGATAATGAAATGATTATTGTATTAGATGGACAAGAAAAATATAAAATAGAACAGAATAAATCAATTGTAATAAAAAAAAATGAATTCAATGCAATATTAATAAGATTTGATAACACAATGTTAAAACAAATGAAGAAAATGATAAGATAATTATTCTTTTCTTAATGCTACAACAGGATCTAATTTTGAGGCGCGCCAAGCAGGATATAAACCAGCGAATGCACTAAGTAATATAACTAGAATCCATACATTAAGAATAGAAGAAATATTAAAAACTGCTGAAAGAACAAAAGTGCCTTCACCGCCTCCAAATGACGCAGCCAACATGGTAGGAAGAATCATACCTAACCCAACACCACCTAATATACCAATAAATCCTCCAATAGCACCAATTAGAATAGCTTCACAGAGAAACATCAACAGGATAGTTCTACCTTTAAATCCAATGGCTTTTAGTAATCCAATTTCTTTAGTTCTTTCTAAAACAGCAGTGATAAGAGTAGTAACTATTCCAACACCAGCAACAATTAGAGATATAGCTCCAATAGCTAGAATAAAGCTAGTGAAACCACTTACAAATCCTTTAACAGTCTCAACTATAACTTGAGGAGAAGAAATTCCAATATCTTTACCATAAATTTCTCTTATATCTTCTTCTATAGCAGAATTAAGATCTATATCTTCAGTAACAATATAAATCATATCATATTTTCCTTTTTTATCAAATAATGAATTAGCTGAAGATAATGAAATTGTAATACCATTATCAATATTAAGATATGAACTAGTACCAAGTTCATTTGCTACACCACGCACAAGAAAACTTCTCTTTTTTACCTCTGATTTACCACTAGAAAAAGAAGCATATTCAAGCACTACTCTTTCATCTACATCAACAAAATATGTATTAGAACCAGCAGGATTTTTCACATTCTGACCTACTAGCACACCAATTGAATCATTTGGGTATACAAGTTTACCAGATTCTAGTGTAAAACTAGGTAAAGCAGATGTTAGTTTAGTTTGATCAATACCTATAACAGCAATATTTTTAGATAGACCATGTGAGGATATTTTAGCACTCCCATATATAATAGGGAAAATTTCTGATATACCTTCAATATTTTCAAGATTTTTTAGAACTTGAGAATCTAATCGAATTACACGAGAACTAAGATCATCATTAGGTCCACTTTGGAAACTTGATGCAGGAGTTATAATTAATGTGTTAGGACTAAGAGTGCTAAATTGATCTTCAATGAAAACCTCAAAGCCAGCGCCAAGACCGTTTAAACCAATTATTAAAGAAGAACCAATAACAACCATAAGAACTGTAAGAATTGTTCTTGTTTTTTTCCCTGTTAAAGCTTCTAATGATAATTTAATAATAGATATAAAATTCAAAAAACATAATCACCATAGATTAACCATAAAATTAATTTATTAATTTGCCATCACTGAGTTTTATTATTCTGTCAGTTCTTTTAGCTAGATTTAAATTATGTGTTACTAGAATTATCGTAGTATTTCTTTCTTTAACTAAACTTTTTAGTAATTGAAAAATTTCTTCACCAGTTTTAGAGTCTAAATTTCCAGTCGGTTCATCTGCTAAGATAATTGCAGGGTCATTAATTAACGCTCTTGCTATTGCTACTCTCTGTTGTTGGCCGCCACTCAGTTCAGTTGGTTTTCTTTTAGAGGTTTCAATGATATCCATAAGTTCTAGTAATTCAATAGCTTTTTTTTTAATAACACTTGAATTAACACCTTTAGCAATTGCAGGCATTTCAATATTTTTCAAAACTGTTGTTCTACTAATTAAATTATATGATTGAAAAATAAATCCAATCTTTTCATTTCTTAATACTGCAAGTTCGTTATTACTCATTTTTGTAGTATCTATTCCATCAATAATTATTTTTCCACTTGTTGGTCTATCCAAAGTTCCAAGTAAATTTAATAAAGTTGATTTACCACTGCCAGATTGACCAACGATAGATACTAATTCACCTGTTTTAAATGTGGTAGAAAATTTATTTAATGCTATAAGTTCAAGTTCACCTGTTTTATAGATTTTAGTTAAGTCTAATGTTTGAGCCTTAATATCAGAATTATTTAGACTTTGATTATTAAAATTTTGCATTTTTAAGCCTTACAACGTTATATTAGAAAGATTATA
>CAXETO010000019.1:0-9525 GCA_963999255.1 uncultured archaeon
TTAGCACAAGCAGAAAACATTCCAGCTCATTTAGGATGTCAGAGACTATTAACACAGAATTCTTTAAAAGAAATTGGAACCGAAAATATAGAAAAAGGAGACATATTACTATCTAACGATTCATATTTTGGCGGTAGTCACTTTCCAGACTTAACATTAATGAAGCCAATATTTTATAAAGACGAATTCATAGCTATTTCTGCCACATTAGCTCATCACACAGATGTAGGTGGAATGGTACCTGGAAGTTTTGCATCAGCAGCTACAGAAACATTTCAAGAAGCTTTACAAATTCCACCAGTTAAAATTGTACAAAAAAACAAGATAAATAATGATGTTTTAAACATAATTCGTCGTAATGTAAGATTGCCAGAAGAAGTTACTGCAGATATAAAAGCGCAGATAGCATCAATTAACACGGGAGAAAAGAGATTAATTAGACTAATTGATAAGTATGGAATAGAAACATGGAAATATTTTAGAGAAAAATTGTTAAATTATTCAGAAAATAGAATGAGAGATGGAATATCAACAATACCGGAAGGAGAATATGAATTTGAAGATTATATGGATAACGACGGTGTAACACTAAGACCTTACAAAATAGCTGTAAAAACAATTGTAAAGAAAGATAGAATAATATGTGATTTTGAAAAATCAGATTCACAAGCCAGAGGTCCAATAAATTGCCCATATGCAATGACTATGTCAGCAGTAGTAGCAGTAGTAAAATCAATTGCAGATCCTCATAGTTCAGCTAATGAGGGTATGTTTAAACCAATTGAAATAAGAACTCCTAAAGGAAGTATTGTAAATCCAATAAGACCTGCCCCAACAACTGGAGGTTTAGGTGAAACTTCAAACAGAGTAGCAGGTGTAGTATGGGGATCATTAGCAAAAGCAGTGCCAGATAGATCAATAGCATGCCAAGGATGTTCAGATAATAATTTATTTATATCAGGAATTGATCCAGAAACAAACAATTTGTATATATTATATGATTATCCAGAAGTAGGTTGGGGAGCAAGACCGTTTGCAGATGGAGTGAATGCAATTTACGCATTACATACAGGAAATGTAGATAATAATTTAGCTGAAGTCTATGAACATAGATGGCCAGTTTTAGTTAAGCAATATTCGTTACGTGATGGCAAAGGTGGAGAAGGAAAATATAGAGGGGGAGTTGGAATAATAAAAGAATATACAACTTGGCCACCACATAAAACAACATTATCAACAATGGCAGATAGAACAAAATTTGGAGCTTATGGTTTAAAAGGTGGAAAAACAGGAGCTACAGGAAAATGGTCAATAATAACAAAAGATGGAAAAATAAAACCAATGTCTAAACACGGGGGCAAAGTAACAAAATTAAAATTAAAATCAGGTGACACACTAAAATTAGAGACACCAAGCGGAGGAGGATATGGTAATCCATTAGAAAGAGATCCAGAAGAAACCTTAAAAGATGTGAAAAATGATTTTTTTGATATAGAATATGCGAAAGATAAATATTCAGTAGTTATAGATTCGCATACATTTACAATAAATAAAAAGGCAACTGAAAGTATTAGAAATAAATTAAAATCTAATAAAGTTTAATACAATAAAAAGCAAAATAATATTAAATGACTAAAGTATTTTTTCTAAATAAATTAAAAAAAGATGTTAAACCATCAGATTATGAGAAATGGGTAAAAGAAAGAGATTATCCGGTAGCAAGAAACGCGAAATCAATAAAGACATATGATGTTTATAAAATAAATGGAGCGTTCTGGGGAGATCAAACATATGATTACATAGAAGTCATAGACATAACAGATGTTGAGAGCTATGCTAAAGACGGTGAGACACCCGAAGTGAAAAAATTATTAGAAGAATGGCAAGAATATATTGCTGAATGCATACCAGTTCATGGAGAACCGGTTTAACCAATTTTTTTCAAATTAAGATAAAAAAAGAAAGTTTATGTCTAAATTTAGTTTTTCTTTACTTCCTTCAGTAGATATTAAGGAATCAATTAATTTAGCAGTAACATGTGAAAAGAATAATTTTGAAGCAATTTGGGTAGCAGATGAAATATGGTATAGAGACCCATGGCCAATTATGGCTATTTGTTCTACATCAACTAGAAAAATAAGAATAGGGCCTGGAGTTACACACATATTTTTACGAAATCCAGCATTTGTAGCTCAGTCTTTAGCAACATTAGATGAAATTTCAAACGGCAGATCAATATGTGGCTTATCAATAGGAAATGAAATAATGTTACAGCAATTTAAAGTTAGTAGTAAAAACAGAATAAATATTTTAAGAGAAGCAGTACTAATCATAAAATCTCTACTTAGTGGTCAAGTATTGGATTTTAACGGTACACAATTTCAATATAAAGGCGTTAGTATCAATACTAAAACTGTGCAAAAGAAAATACCAATATATTTAGCAGGTAAAGTAGGTCCAAAAGCTTTTGAGCTTGCAGGTGAAGTAGGAGATGGCGCAATATTATCTGACGTATACACTCAAGATTGGGCTAGAAAAATAGTAAAAATACTTCGAAATAGTTATAACAATGCAAAGAGAAAAGATTTTAACAAAAATTTTGATATTGCCACATGGATTTTAATGGGAATACATGAAAATGAAGAAATAGCAAGAAAATTAGTAAAATCTTTAGTAACATTTTATTTACCAATGCAATTTCCTAAACAATTAGAGAATTTAGGAGTTCCATTAGAAATTTATCATAATGTTTCAAATTTATTAAAGAATGGAAAGATAAAAGAAGCTATGGAAATTGTAGATGATAATATTATAAATAAATTATCAATTACTGGAACACCGAGTCAGATTTCTGAGAGATTATATAAATTAGATAAAGAGGGAATTAAACATTTTGTAGTAGCTCCTGCAGATAATCCAACATTAATTAATTTAGGTTTAAAAGATTATGTAGTTAAGGATGCACTAGATTTAAGTTCATCATTAAAATTAATAAATAAGAAAATAATATCAAATTTTTAAGAGTAATAATATTTTATTAATTATGATAATTTACTTTCTAAACACTTTACAAAACGTTCTGATTGTTGATCAATTAAATTTTGTCCCATAAAAGATATTGCCATTTTTCCTAAAGCAGATTTAGGAGTTATAGTTGAATTATATTTAATAAAAGTCAGATTATTTTTAGAATCTAGTGTTACTTTACCAGTTAATTCAGCATCATCACCAGAAGCCTTGAATATTAAATACTGATTTTGGGTTTTTTCAGAAACTTGAATTGACATGCTAAAAGTTTTTGAGATATATCCTAATTTCATTTTTATTGAAATTTCTGCTTCATCAGAGTTTTTAACAGTAATATTTTGACAATCAGGTATACAACTTAATAGTTTACCAATATCTGAGAAAAAAAGCCATACCTTATCTATAGAAGAGTTAATACTAAATTCTTTATTAGCTTCAACAATATTTGACATAGAATAGCCTCATAATATAAATTTATTTAGGTTTAGATGAATTAAGTAGATTCAAGATATAATCTGGTTTAGCAGGCATTTTATCTATTTCTAAATTAAATGGTGATAAAGCATCTTCAACTGCATTCATTATAGCAGGAGTAGCTGCAATAGTTCCTACTTCACCAACACCTTTAACACCAAAAATATTTGAAGGTGATGGAGTAACTGTTCGTGTTGAATTAATATTAGGTGATTCATAAGCGGTTGGAATTAAATAATCCATTAAAGAAGAACTTAATAATTGACCTTCATCATCATAAATAATTTCTTCAAGTAATGCCTGACTAATACCTTGAATTACTCCTCCATGAACTTGACCTTCAACAATCATCGGATTAATAACATTACCAATATCATCAACTGCTAAATATTCTAAAATATTAGTTTTACCAGTAATTATATCAACTTCAACAATAGCAATATGAGTTCCAAAAGGATAAGTATGATTTTCTGGAGAATATGAAGAATAGGCAGATAAACCAGGTTCTATATTATCAGGTAATTTATTTGGTTTATATGCAATTTGTGCTAGCTCATTTAGTGAAATAGCGTTATCAGGAAGTCCTGTAACAAAAATTTTTCCATCGGCATATATTAAATCTTCTTTTCGAGCTTCAAATGTATGAGATGCAATATCTTTTAATTTCTCTTTTATTTTTTCCGCAGATTTAAAAATAGACATACTGCCAACAGATACCGCTCTACTCCCAGCTGTACATGCAGTCTTACCAAGTTGTGAAGAATTAGCACAAGCGACATTTACGTCTTCAATAGGAATTTGAAAATAATCGGCTACAAGTTGAGCCATAGTAGTATTATGTCCTTGACCATGAGATAAAGTACCTGATATTACATGTATTCTACCAGATTCATCAATTGTTAATGAACTACTGACTATTACGCCAGGTCCAAATCCACATATTTCAACGTAACTAGAAACTCCTATTCCAATATAACGATTATTTTTTCTATATTCTTTTTGTTTATTTCGCCAATTAGAATAGTTTATAGTTTTAACAGCTTTTTCTAATGTTTTTTTATAATCACCGCTATCATACAAATAACCAGTTATTGATTTAAATGGGAAATCAGATTTAGGAATAAAATTAATTCTTCGGAGTTCTATAGGATCCATATTTAATTTTTTAGCAATTCGATCCATAATTCTTTCCATTAAATAAGTTGCTTCAGGTCTTCCTGCTCCTCTATAAGCATCAACTGGAACCTTATTTGTAACTACATTAAATACTTCGCAATAATATTTTTCAGAGATATATGGTCCTGGACCCATAACACCAGTCATATATGCTAGATCAGTACTACCAGTATGATTATACGCTCCTAGATCAGCAATGATTTTTGTTCGAATAGCCAAAATTTTTCCTTTTTTATTAACTGCAGCATCAACAAAATCTATCTGATCTCTCCCATGTGATGTAGCTAGAAGATTTTCACGTCTAGTTTCTATC
Source organism: uncultured archaeon (assembly GCA_963999255.1). Lineage (GTDB taxonomy): Archaea > Thermoproteota > Nitrososphaeria > Nitrososphaerales > CALBXV01 > CALBXV01. Next base: position 4,991 of record CAXETO010000019.1, read on the forward strand.
CACTTTATTGGTCGTTGTAATTTTTTTGAAATATAAGATACTAGAACATCTTCAGGATAAGCAGTTATTTTACAACCAAAAGCACCTCCAACATCAGGAGCAATTACCTGAATTCTATTACTAGGAATTTTTAAAACTTTAGAAAGATCATCTCTTATTAAAAATGGACCTTGAGTTGAGATCCATACTTTTAATAAACCGTTAGGTTCATAATTTGCAACAATACCTCTTGTTTCCATTGGTAAAGGCGCCACTCTTTGATTTACTAATTTTATTTTTATAACATGATCTGCATTTTTAAATACATTGTGATTTTCTTCCCCAAAAATATTTTTACAGATAAGGTTATTATCAAGATATTCATGAACTTTTGTTGACCCGACATCTAGAGACTCTATTGGATCATGAACTACTACAAGTGGCTCATATTCAATTTCTATCAAATCAGTTGCATCATATGCAGAATATGTATTTTCAGCTACCGCCAATGCTACTGGTTCACCAATATAATTAACTTCACGATATGCAAGAATAGGTCTTGGTGTTGATTGTACATCATCACCGGTTCCAATTGGTAAAGAGTCTATATCTTTGATTAAATCAGCTCCAGTTAATATAATATGAACACCAGCAATTTTATTTGCTTTTGACACATCAATATTTTTTATTTTTGCGTGCGCATATGGACTTCTTAAGATAGCGACATGTAGCATGCCTGAAATTTTTATGTCATCAACATACATTCCTCTTCCAGTCATATATTTTGGATCTTCAACACGTTTTATTGATGCGCCACATAATTTAACTGATTTAAGATTTTCCATAAAACAACACTTATGATGTGTAATTATAAACCATAATTATATTTATTATATTTGCGGTTGAGAAACATGTTTATGCTTATTAGTTTCCATTCTATTAGAAATTTCATTAATTATATTTATTGGAATATTTAGTTGTTGTGAAATCATACTATCAGAAATTTGTTCTTTAAAGAGTTTAAAAAGAACTAAATCTAGTTTTTCATATTCAAGTGGTAATTCATCACTAGCCTTGTGGCCATCCCATAAATTTGGTGATGGGGGTTTCTTTATTATTTCTTCATCAATATCAAAATATTTTGCCAACTGTTTTATTTGTGATTTATATAAATGAGAGATAGGGAAGAAATCAGCTCCTCCGTCACCATATTTAGTAAAATAGCCCATTAGTTTTTCACTAAGGTCACCAGTTCCTACTACTAAATAGTCATAGACGTTTGCATAATAATACAAAAGTGTCATACGAATTCTAGCTTTTACATTACCAAGAGCTATTTTATCATTGTTAATATCGATATTATTTACAAAAGTATTGAAAATATTAGTTATTGGACAATCAATGAATTTGACAGATAGAACATTAATCAAATTTTTGGCATGTTTATAATCAATATTATTTTTATCTTTTTCAAACATTAAAAGAGATAATATATTTTCTTTATTAAGTGCTTTAACACATAATTGAGCCACAACAGCACTATCAATTCCTCCACTTATTCCAATAACTACACCCTGTTTTTTTGATGCAGAAACAGTTTTACGAATAAAATTCAGTATTTTATTTTCTTCTTCTTCAAGATTTAGATTGAGTAAGTGATTATATTTATTCATAGTTCATCTATTCATTTATAATCCAAATAACATTTCTACGTTATTTATTATATATTATTAATTGATTTAGTAATTAGATCTAAAGATATTCCGGCTTCATTTTCACTTAAAGTTAATGGAGGTAGCAATCGAACTGTACTACCATATGTTCCACAAGTACTAACTAATAGACCAGATTTCATACACAAATTTACTAACGCTCTAGCTTCATCTGGAGCAGGAACTTTCGTTTTTCTGTCTTTAACAAGTTCAAACGCTAACATAAGCCCTTTACCCCTTACATCTCCAATTATATTATTTTTTTTCATTAAATCTTTTAAACCATCCATTAATTGTTTTCCTCTCATCTCAGCATTTTTATCTAATTTTTCTTTTTGAATTATTTCTAATGTCGACAATCCAGCAGTCATAGATAACAAATTTCCTCCAAATGTAGATCCCCAATCTCCAGGTTTCCAGTTTTGCATTAATTTTTCAGTAGCAACTAACGCGCCAATAGGTAATCCACCGCCGAGGACTTTCCCAATAGTCATCATATCAGGTTCTATATCAAAATGCTCCATTCCAAACATTTTTCCAGTTCGTCCAAATCCTGTTTGTACTTCATCAGCAATAAACAAGATGTCATGATCTTTACAAAGTTTTTTTATACGTTTCATATAAGAATTCGAAGGTACTTGATATCCACCTGAACCTCCAATAGGCTCCATTATTATTGCTCCAACATCTTCTGGTGGAACTAAAGTGGTTAATAAATTTTCAACATAATTTGCAGCTGCATCATGTGCATCAAAATTATCTAATCCAAAAGGATTTCTATAGCTATCTGGATATGGAGCATGTATTACTCCAGAAGATAATGGAACTAAGTTTTTTCTAAAAGAAGATTTCATACCTGTTAGTGAATTAGTAGCTAGTGTTCTTCCATGATATGATGGGAATAGAGAGATTATTGATAATTTTTTAGTTCTTGTTAGTGATAAAGCCATTTCTACAGCTTCAGAACCAGACGCGCCAAAGGATATACGGGAATTTTTAAGCGTATTAAAAGGTATTAATTCTTTTATTTTTTCTGCTAATTGAATATGAGGTTCAAATGTAGCAAAGAATATACTATGAGCAAGAATATTCTGCATTTGTTTATTGATAGAATCAACTACTTCTTTACGTTTATATCCTACACCCATAACAGCAGCGCCTGCTGTTAAGTCTAAATATGTATTTCCGTCTACATCTTCAACCATATTATCATAACCGCGTTTAATTGCTATTGGAAGATAATGAGCATGTGCATGAGATACAGATTTTTGTTCTCTTTCAACTAGAGCTTTACTTTTAGGTCCTGGGGGGTCTACAATTATTTTAGGATTCAATGTAATATGTTTTCAGATTAAGATTCTAATAAATTTTAACTATTGAAAGGATGATATAAACGTGAGATTAGAGAAGTATTAACATAGGAATAACAATTTATTTTTTAGATAAATCTTTAACAGCCTTAATTATTTTAGTATAACCAGTACAACGGCAGATATTACCAACAAGATAATCTCTAATAGTATCTTCATCAGGATTCTTATTTTCATCTAATAATGCTTTAACACTCATAACAAAACCAGGTGTACAATAGCCACATTGTAAAGCAGCATTATCAACAAATGATTGTTGTACAGGATCCAATATTTCATTCTTTTTTAATCCTTCAATAGTTAATATATTAGAACCATTAACTTTAACACCAAATGTCATACATGAATAAACAGCTTTTCCATCTAGAATAACAGTACACGAACCACAACCACCAGTATCACAACCTTGTTTTGTACCTGTAAATCCTAATTTTTCTCGTAGAATAAAATTAAGTGTTTCATACGGTTCAACATATAGTTTATAATTTTGATTATTAACAATTAATGAAATTTTAACACTCAATTCAGATTAACACCAAGACGATTTAGAGATTTAAGAATTACTTTTTTAATTATAACAGGATATAATTTTTTTCTATAATTAGATGATGCGCGGACATCATCAATTGGATTAACATCATCAAAAATTAATTTAGAAGATTTATTAATAATATTTAGATTAGGAATTTGATTTATGAGAGAATTTTCTACATTAATCGCTCGTATTATTTTATTACCAATACCACCTCCTAATGCTATTCTAACATATTTAATACATTTATTTTCATCAAGTTGAATTTGTATTGAAGCGTTAACTAACGCCCAATCATTTCCAGTTAACGCAAATTTTTCAAACGCGCCAGCAGAATTTGATAAGTTAGGAATTAGTAATTCACGGACAAATTCACCAGATTGTAAAATAGTAAAGAAATAGTCTATAAAAAATTCATCTATTGGAACAGATCTTTCACCATTACTAGAAGATATAATAACTTTAGAATCAGAAGATACTAAACTAACTGGTAAATCATAAAATGGTATACTAGCACAAATAGTTCCTCCAATAGTAGCAACATTCTTAACTTGAATTGGATGAATTTGTTTAAGAGAATCGCTAATAGAAGAATAAGAATGAGAACCAGTTATAATAGAGTTATTTTCCATTTGGTTAAAAGTAACTGACGTTTCAATTTTCAGAGAGTTATTTACTTCGATAATATTTATTAAATTCAAATTTTTGAGATCTATTAGAACATTGATATCAGATAATAATCCTTTATGAGCAAGTTCATAAATTGTTGTACCTCCACCTATTATTCTAGAGTTATCAGGATATTTTTCTAGAAGAATATATAATTCATCGTAATTTAAGGGAGTGAAATATAAATTTGGTTTGAACATTAAATTCACCTATCAGATAATTCATCTAGAATCTTTTCAGGAGTTAGAGGTAAAGTGTTAATTTTTACACCTA
>CAXETO010000020.1:0-9318 GCA_963999255.1 uncultured archaeon
ATTCCCATAACTTCTCCTGTAGATTTCATCTCTGGAGTTAATACTGGATCAACATCTTTCAATTTTGTAAATGGAAATACTGCTTCTTTAACTGATATATGTTTTAAATTTATTCTTTCTTTAATATTAAAATCTTTTAATTTCTTTCCTAGTATTATTTTAGTAGCTATTTTTGCCCATGGGATCCCTGTTGCTTTACTAACAAATGGAATTGTTCTTGAAGCTCTTGGATTAGCTTCAAGTACATATACTGTGTTATTTTTTATCAAATATTGTATATTTATTAGTCCAATTACTTCTAGTAACTTAGAAATTTTAATTGTGTATTCTCTTATCTTATTTATTATTTTAGAATCTAGTGAAATAGTTGGTAGTACACATGCTGAATCTCCTGAATGTACTCCAGCTTCTTCTATATGTTCCATTATTCCAGCTATTATTACATCTTTACCATCACTAATTGCATCAACTTCTACCTCTTGAGCTTCTTCTATATATTTATCAATTAGTATTGGACTATTTGGAAAAATTTCTATTGCTTTATTAATATATTTTATTAAAGATTGTTGATCATATATTATTTCCATTGCTCTACCTCCTAATACATAAGACGGTCTAATTAAAATTGGATATGTTATCTTATTAGCAATTGTTATCGCATCTTCTGAATTATAAGCTATTCCATTTTTTGGTTGTAATATATTTTCTTTATTTAGTAATTTAGAAAATAATTCTCTATCTTCTGCTAAATCAATAGCTCTAGCTGATGTTCCAAGAATTTTAATTCCTTTTTTAGTTAATTCATTAGCTATATTTATTGGTGTTTGTCCTCCAAATTGAATTATTACTCCTTTCGGTTTTTCATTTTCTACAATATTTAATACATCTTCTGATGTTATTGGTTCAAAGTATAAACGGTCTGATATATCGTAATCTGTTGATACTGTTTCTGGATTACTGTTTATCATAATTGTTTCATATCCTTCTTCTCTAGCTGAAATTGCACTATGAACACAACAATAATCAAATTCTACTCCTTGACCAATTCTATTAGGTCCTGAACCTAAAATAATAACCTTTTTTTTATTACTTCTTTTCACTTCATTTTCACTTTCATAACACGAGTAGTAGTATGGTGTTTTAGCTTCAAATTCTGCTGCACAACTATCAACCATTTTATAAGATGGTAAAATATTATGTTCTATACGCTTTTGACGTATTTGATATTCGTTAACTTGTAAAATTTGACCTATTTGATAGTCTGAAAAACCCAATCTCTTCGCATCTTCTAATACATGTTTTGCTAAAGATTTAATTGTGTGTTTTTTTATTTTATTTTCCATTTCAATAATATTGTTAATTCTGTCTATAAACCATATATCTATTTGAGTTATCTTTGCTATTTCATTTATAGAAAAACCATTTAATAACGCATGTCTGATATAGAATATTCTTTCATGATTTGGTTTACTTAATTTTTCTGTTATTTCTTCCTGTGTTAATTTTTTAGTATTTTCATCATCTATTAATCCTTTCTTCCCAATTTCTAATCCTCTAATTGCTTTTTGAAGTGATTCTTCAAAACTTCTACCTATAGACATAACTTCACCTATACTTTTCATTTGTGTTGTTAATTCTGAATCTGCCTCTGGAAACTTATCAAAGTTAAATCTAGGAATTTTCACTACAATATAATCTATTGTCGGCTCAAAAGATGCTTTAGTTTCTTTTGTTATATCATTTGGAATTTCATCTAAATAATATCCTATTGCAAGTTTAGCAGCTATTTTTGCTATTGGAAAACCTGTAGCTTTGGAAGCTAAAGCTGAAGATCTTGAAACTCTTGGATTCATTTCAATAACTTGAATTTCTCCATCTACAGGGTTAACAGCAAATTGTATATTACTTCCACCAGTTTCAACTCCAATTTCTCTCATTATATCTATTGACATATTTCTTAATTTTTGATATTCTACATCTGTCAACGTTTGCGCAGGTGCTACAGTAATACTATCACCAGTATGTATTCCCATTGGATCCAAGTTTTCTATTGAACATATTATAACTACGTTATCTGCTAGATCTCTCATAACTTCTAGTTCATACTCTTTCCAACCCAATAATCCCTTTTCAATTAATACCTGCTTTTTCAGACTATGTTCTAATCCTTTTTCAACAATAGTCTCTAATTCAAAATCATTATATGCTATTCCACCTCCAGTTCCACCTAAAGTGAATGAAGGTCTAATTACAACCGGATATCCTATTTTATTCGCTGTAATTTTAGCTTCCTCTATTGTTTTTACAACATTAGTTTCAGGTACTTTTAACCCAATCTTCATCATAGATTCTTTAAATAAATCTCTACTCTCTGCTTTTTTTATAGTCTCTAAGTTTGCTCCTATTAATTCAACACCGTATTTATCTAAAATCTTGTTCTCTGCTAAAATAGTTGTAAGGTTTAGTCCTGTTTGTCCTCCTAAAGTTGGTAAAAGAACATCTGGTCTCTCTATTTCTAAAATTTTTTCTATGACTGATGGTGTTAATGGTTCAACATATGTTTTATCCGCTATTTCTGGGTCAGTCATAATAGTAGCTGGATTCGAATTAACTAATATCACTTCATAGCCTTCTTCTTTTAACGCTTTACATGCTTGTGTTCCTGAATAATCAAATTCTGCAGCTTGACCTATTATTATCGGTCCCGAACCTATTATAAGTATTTTTTTAATATCTGTTCTTCTTGGCACTAATATCACTTCGAAATAATCTCTATAAATCTATCAAAAAATTCATGTGTATCATGTGGTCCAGGACTAGCTTCTGGATGATATTGTACTGCTATTACTGACGAATCTTTATTTGCTAACCCCTCAATTGTATTATCATTTAGATTTATTTGTGTTATTTTTAAATTAGTTTTTTTTATAGAGTTTGAATCTACTGCAAAACCATGATTTTGTGTAGATATAAAGACTCTTCCAGAAGATAAATCTTTTACAGGTTGATTTGATCCTCTATGACCAAATTTCAGTTTAAAAGTTTTTGCTCCAGCTGACAAAGCAATTAATTGAAGTCCTAAACAAATTCCTCCTACAGGAATTTTATTAACTAATTCTTTAATTGATTTTATAGTTGGTTTTACTATTTTTGGGTCTCCAGGACCATTTGATATAAATACTCCATCAGGATTTTCTTTTAATATTTTTTCTGAAGGGTAATCATAAGGAACTATTTTCACATCTACTCCTCTACTAGTTAATTGCTTTATTATGCTATTCTTAACTCCGCAATCAATTAATATTACTTTAAATCTACCAGTAGATTTTATATTTCTTACTGTATTTTTTTTTATTTTGTTTATAAAATTTATTTTTGAAATATCAGGATATTTTTTTAAATCATTTTTTATTTGTTTTATATTTATTAACTCATTTGAATTATATACTTTTAAAATAGCTTTCATAGTTCCATGTATTCGAGATTTTTTTGTTAACATTCTAGTATCAATACCTTCTATACTTGGTATTCCTTCTTCAACTAAAAATTGATCTAGACTCTTTTGACTTCTCCAATTACTTGGATTTTGACATATATGTCTTGCTACAAAACCTTTTACCTGAATTTTTTCACTTTCAAAATCTTTGATATTAACACCATAATTTCCCATATGTGGATATGTCATCATTAATATTTGCCCTGCATAACTTGGATCAGTTAATGCTTCTACATATCCTGTCATGGCTGTATTAAATACTAATTCTCCAACTACTGTTCCTATAGCACCATAACCAATTCCTTTTAAAATTGTACCGTCCTCTAAAAGCAATAGTGCTTTTTTTTCATCAAATTTCTTCAATCGTTATTTAAAGACTTTATGATAAATTTAATCTTTACCAATATTTAATATAAACATTCAGAAATATTTCAAAATTATTTGATGTAAATAATAAGAATTTAATAGCGTCTAATGACATTAAAAAAACTATTGTATTTAGATGAAATAGATTATAGAATTATTTTATCTCTGCATCAAAATGGACGCAAATCTTTAAGAGATATGTCAAAATATGCTGGTGTTAGTATTCCTACTGTTAGTGATCGTATAACTAAACTATTTACTAGTAATATTATCTTAAAGATCTTACCTGTAATTAATTTTAATAAAATATTAGGAAACACTGTAGTGCTAATTTGTTTAGAAATTCAAAATTCTCTTACTACTGATATAACTGAAGAATTAAAACAAATTCCAGAAATCATTGATCTATTTATTACTACTGGTAAATATGATTTGATTATAAAAATTATAATAAAAGATGAAGAGGCTCTTAATGATATAATTTTAAATAAACTTAAAAATATAAAAGGTGTTGAAAAAATCTCTACTAATTTTATTATTGAGAATATCTATGATTACTCTACTCAATTACCTAAAATTGAAAAACATTTTAAGATTTTATGTCATAATTGTAAAAATCAAATTAAACAAAATATTTTTACTAGAGTTATTGATAATCGAGAAGAGTTCTTCTGTTCTAAAACATGTTTATCAAAATAGTATTTTTTTTATATGTTATTTATCATGTTATAATACAGATATTGTTGAGCATAACCTGCATGTTTTCCAAAATACTTTCTCATTGATGAAGATATCTCTTGATATTTTTCAAAAGATAATGAAATTTTTTCTGATGTTGCAGTTTCTTTATATGATATTTTGTTTAAATAATTTCTAAATATTACTCTAGCTATCCATCTATCAATTGGGAAAGCGTCTAATTTTTCAAACGCAAATAATAACACACAATCAGTAATTTTTGGACCCACACCTCTTATTTCATTTAAATGTGAAAAAGCTAGATTATATTTCATTTTTTTAATATTACTTAATCTAAAATTCCCAGAATATATTTCTCTTGATATATTTGATATATTTTTTGCCCTAAATCCTAATCCACATGCAGTTAATTCATTTATAGATGCTTCTGCTAATTTTTTTGGTGTAGGAAAATTATAATAAATATTATTTTGAAATTCATTTTTCTCTCCAAATTTTTCTGTTAATAATTTAATATTATGTTTAATTTTTGGTATATTTGAAACTGGCGAACATAAATATGATATTAAGCATTCCCATGGCTCTTGTCTTATTAATCTTAATCCTAAAAATCTTCTTATAGAATTGTCAATACATTCATCTTTATTTATTTCCTTTATTATTAAGTCTAAATTATCATCAAGTCTAAAATATCTTATAATATCTTTTTCATCAATTTTGTTTGAAGTATTTATAAATAATTTTGATTTTATTTTTTTAATTTTTACTACTGTATTATGGATCAAACCAATTCTCCAATTTTTCTTCTCTGTCCATCTAAATAATTGCCCAGAATCTAAACTATATTTTAAATTAAACGGTTTATTGATATCAAGTATTAATTCCATTTGTTTATGAAATTTATAATAGTGGGTTATATGTATTTATATTTGTTTATTTTCTATGTTAGACCTTATAACTGCTAATTTTGATTGGTTACTTACTTTTGTTAAAAGTCTAGGTTATATAGGTGCGTTTCTTGCTGGCCTTCTTGGTTCTAGTTCTTTATTCATTTCCATCTTTCCATCATTTATTGTTATTCCAATTCTAGCAGCTACTTCACTAAATCCAATTGTTGTAGGAATACTTGCAGGTATAGGAGCTGGATTTGGTCAATATCTCCATTATTACATAGGTTCTGGTGGTAGACATCTATTATCTGAAAAGAAAAAGAAAAGTATGGATGTATGGAATAAACGATTAAATAAATATGGTGTATTACTAGTTTTTCTTTTTGCTGTAACTCCTGCAACTCCTGATGATCTACTTTGGATCCCTCTAGGTTTTATTGGCTATCCTAAACTTAAAGCACTAGTTGTTGCAATATTTGGTAAAGTAATTCTTAATGTTGTTTATGCTCTAATTGGTGCTAACAGTATTCCTGTGATATTTGAGATTCTTGCTCAATATGGTATTGTTCTTTAAAGATCTGAACAATCTACTAGATTTCCACATTCATTACATCTTAATTTACAGTGTATACTGAACATTTTACTTCCACATATCTCACATGTATTACTAACAGTATACATGTTTTAATAACGTATTTTTTATATTATTAATTTTATATTTAAACGATTTTTTATATGAAAATTTGTTGAATTATTCGTTTTTAAATAATACATCTCTTATATTTTTATATTTAAGAAAAGTAAACTTAGTAAATATGTATAGATCAAGACTAAATGATGACGCTGATGATAAAACATTGAGTTTTCTCTCTTCCATTTTGGAAGATATAGAAATTATTGATGTAGATATTGTTGGAACTGAAGCTCATAATATAATGTTGTTTGAAATTGGATTGTTAACTAAAAAAGAATTAAAATCTGTTTTAACATCTCTAGAAAATCTTAGAGAAAAACATGAAAAACTTAAAGATAATGATGCCCACGTTATAATTTCTAAATTAAAAATACCTAAAAAATGTGAAGACATACATGAATTTATTGAATCAAAAATTATTGATGATGTAGGACTATCTATTGGTGGAAAAATTCATACAGGTAGATCTCGCAATGATCAAGTATTATTATGTATGACTCTTAAAAGTAGAAATCTTGTAAATCAAATCTCTACGAAAATTATTGAAATACTAGATGTATTGTATAAACTTTCTGACTCCAATAAAAATAGTATTATGACTTTATATACACATACTCAACATGCTCAAATTGGAACTTATGGTCATTATTTACTAGCATATTTTGATATTTTCACAAGAGATCTAGAAAGATTTAATGATTTGTATAAACGATTAAACATCAATCCTTTAGGGGCTGCTGCTATTGGTGGTAGTTCATTTGATATAAATAGAGAAAAGACTAGTTCTCTACTTGGATTTGACGGTATAGTGGAAAATTCTATAGATGCAGTTAGCTCTCGTGATGTTTTCTTAGAAATTGGTTCTAATATTGCAATATTAATGTCAAATATTAGTCGTTTAGCTGAAGATATTATATTATGGTCTAGTTCAGAATTTGGATTTCTAGAAGTTTCAGATAGTTATTCTTCTACATCTAGTATTATGCCTCAAAAAAAGAATCCATGTACTATTGAAATGATTAGAGGAGGTTCTGGCATTTCCTATGGTGAATTAATAAATATGTTGACCATTGTTAAAGGTTCTTATACTGGATATAATCGTGACTTTCAAAGAATTAAACCTGCATTATGGAAAAGCTTGTATAATGCTTCTGATTCACTTAGTATTCTTAAGGGTGTGTTAGAAAATATTCGTGTTAATAAAGATATTATGTATAATTCTGCAAAAAATAGTTTTGCTTTAGTTCTAGATATAGCTGAACATCTGGTTAAACATCATTCACTGTCTTTTCGTGAATCACATCAAATTCTAGGCAATGTAGTTCATAATCTTGTTTCTAAGGAGTTAAAATTGAAAGATATTACATCTGATATAATTAATAAAACTTGTAAAAAACTTGTAAATCAAAATATTAATGTTACAAATAAAGAAATTCAATTTCTTCTTGACCCAAATAATTCTTTAAATAATAAAATATCTCTTGGCTCTCCATCTATTAAAGAAGTTAATCGTATGTTGAAAATTAGATGCGTTTTACTGAAAGAACACTCAAACCATATAGATGCCAGAATAAATCAAATTTTCTCTGTTAATGATAAGTTAACTAAAATTATAAGATCAATTATTGAATGATTAACCTTATTTTATGTATTTATAATCTAGTTAGTTCTTTTATTGTCTCTTCATATATCTTTATGCTTTCTAGATATTCTTCTATGTTAACACATTCATTTACAGTATGAGATAAGTGCGGATATCCTGGACCATAAGTTAATACTGGTATTTCTAATTGATTTCCTAATGTATTCATATCTCCTGTACCTGTTTTTTTTACTAATTTTGGTCGTTTACCTCTGATTTTTAATATAGATCTTATTAACGCTCTTAATAATTTCGAATCTTTATTTATCTCAAATGGTTTTACCTCATCAATTATCTTGAGATTAGTTCTAGTCGATGGATTTTTTTTGTTAAATTTACTAATGATATCCTCTACATTCATAATTACTTCTTCTATCTTCATTTCATGAGGAATTCTAAAATCTAATGTAATTTTAGCGTTTTCTGGTGTTACATTTGATGTCTCTCCCCCATGTATTTTTGTAATAGATGATGAAATTGAATTATATTTGCTTTCTTGAAAATTCTTTTTCACATATTGCTTTATTTCTCTCCATACTTCAGTTATCTTGTCAATTGAATTTTCTGATAACCATGGAGCGCTAGCATGTACACTCTTAGTATTACATTCAATTTCAATACCTAATCTACCTTTATATCCAATAGTAATCTTATCTATTCCACTTGGTTCTCCAAATATTGCATAATCTACCTTAATTTCGTCTTTTAATAATTGTTGTATACCATTTCCAGATCCTTCTTCATCCACTACTCCTGCAAATATTATTTTTCCATTAAATTTATCTCTAGATAAATTTGAAGCGGCTATTAACATAGATGCTAAAGGCGCTTTTGCGTCTGATGAACCTCTACCATAAATCTCTCCATTTTTTTCCTTAACTTGAATTTTTTCAGGTACTGTATCTATATGTCCACATAATAATATTCTTGGATTACCTGAACCAATTTCTCCATAAACATTGTTTACTTTATCCATTTTCACGTTTTTGAATCCTAATTCTTCTATGTATTCCTTTATGAATTTTGATATTTCATATTCATGTCCTGTAGGACTATAAATATCTATTATATCTTTTAATAGCTTTACATTTCCGTCATTTTTATTCAATTTATTTCACAATTTGAAGTAAAAAATCTATTATTTTACTTGGAATATCTACTCTTGTATTTGGTACAGTGTTTTTAAATTCTGTGGTGTTGTTTATTTCATGTACTACTAATCCGTTGTCTGTTTCCATTAAATCAACTCCATATATTCCTTTATCTAAAAATTTTGTAGATTGAATAGTTATATCTTCTAATTCCTTTGTTATAGGACAATTCTCGGCTTTCCCTCCTCTAGACATATTAGTTCGCCAACTCTCTTCTGACGTACGATATATTGCAGCTATTACTTCATCTCCTATTACTATTGCACGTATATCTCTAGGAGGCCTTTTCACTTTTTCTTGTATATAGTGAACTTGATATATTGGATACATATTCTCTCTATCTTCAAATATTGAATATGCTGATTCTGAATCATTTAATA
>CAXETO010000021.1:0-8455 GCA_963999255.1 uncultured archaeon
GGCCATAGCAGATTCATATGTATTACGTGGAGATTGATTATGTTCAGGATAAGGTATAATAGAAGCTGCAACACCTAACATAGAAGCAGGATATAACTCAAGATGAGTATGTAATTTAGTAACTGATTTAGGAAATAACGCTACAAAACAATTATCTTCTTCATTAGCATCAACTAATTCAATTTGACCAGATGCTACAGCAAAATCCCAAGGTAAAGAACCTTGTCCAATTTTATCAACAGTAGCTTGAGTAAGTGAAGGTTTACCTGCATTTAATATAATTAAAGGTCTTAACACTCTTCCTGGACTAGTATATATATTAATTCTTTTGACAGCATTATCAGATTTAGGATTAAAGAGTGCAATACTTGTATGTGGATGAATTTCACTTTTTCTTCTTAATTCTTTAAAAGCTGCAAGAAAATCAACTTCATTTTGACAATAACCAAGAAATCTTCCATCTAGAAATACTCTAGATCCTTTATATTTAACAAGATCATCACAATCATTTAGTTTAATTAAACCAGAGTCATATAAGTGATTAACAAGACCTTCATTAGAAGAATTTACAGAAATATAAGCAGATAATGCAAGATTTTTCACTAGACCACAATTTGCACCTTCAGGAGTTTCACTAGGGCAAATACGACCAAAATGAGTGGCATGTAAATCTCTTGCTTCAAAATTTGGTTGACTTCTACTAAGAGGTGATTGTACTCTTCTTAGATGACTTATAGTAGAAAGATAGTTAGTACGATCAAGTAACTGGGTTACACCAACTTTGCCTTTTCCCCAATTACCAGTAGCAATAGCATTATTCAACTTATCAGTAATTATACCTGGTCTTATAGATACTCCAATTACACCAGTTCCTCGTTTTGTACCCATACGTTCAAGTTGATATTTCATATCTCTTATTAAATTTCGAAAAGCCGTTCTAAAGAGATCAGCTATTAATTCCCCAGCAAATTTAATTATTTTATTACCATAATTATCTTTATCTTCAGGATCAATCCAGTCTAATTTTAATTCTAATAATTTTAATACTGCTTCACCAATGAACATGGCTTTATTATGCCTTTCGGCTGGGTCTTTACCTAGATGTGGCAGTAACGCCCAATCTAACAAGATTTCAGCTTTTTTAATTCTATATTCTTGAATCATACCATGAGCAATACGATTACCAATATAATTTAACGCGTCAGTAGTTGTAGCAGTTTCAGATCCTGTTTCAAAAGAAATTTCTAGTAAATCTTGTATTTCAGGCTTCAAAGAAATTGAGTCAGCAATAGTTTTATCTTTCTCTAGACCTAAAGCTCTCATAACTGTAATAATTGGCAGATCAACTGGCGAATTAGGTATTTTAACAAATATATCACCATCTTGTTTTAGATATAATTCAATTTTTGCACGATAACCTACAATTGAAGAATAAATTTTAGATTTATGGACTAATACATTACCAACTTTTTCTTTTTCAACCATAATTCGATTTGGAGATAAATCTTCTAACCCAACTATAACTCGGTCAGAACCATGAATTATGAAATAACCACCAGGATCATGAGTATCGTCACCTGACTCAATTAATTGATCCTCATCAAGAGTAGATAAAGAACATTGATTAGATTTAACCATAACAGGCATATCACCAATAGAGTAAATTTGTGATTCACGAATAGAACCGTTTTCTTCCACAGACATTTCTAGAGTTATAGGAGCAGAATAAGTTAAGTTTCTTAGTCTTGCTTCTAATGGCATAAGAGTATTAATAGAACCATCAATTTCAACTACTCTAGGCGTTCCTAATTTAATTTTGCCTAGACGAACTTTATATGGATTAAGAGTCTCTACATCAATAGTTTGTGTTTCATTAATTATTTTTTGTAAACCTTCTTCAATAAATTGGTTGTAAGAATTTAAATGTTGTTTTGCTACTCCTTCTTTGAGAAGCATATTATTTAAAACAAGCCAAGTGTCTTTAAGTTGAAGATTTTTTTTCAAATATTATACCACTACAACTAATCTATAATAAATTGATATACCAGCAGTATTACTTTTACGAGTAATTTTTATAACGTCTCCAGGTTGTGCTTGTAATTTTTTAACCATAGGATCAATATTACTAATATTAGGTAACGAATTAATTTTACAATGAAATTTTTCAGTAATTTCTTTTATTTCATCTTTTGAGAGTATAACATGTTCAGGTACTAGAACATGACCCGAAATATCATAATTTAAAATAATTTCTTTTACCAACAATATCCACCATCAAACAAAACGATTTTAACTTCAAACAAATTTAATCAGAGAATTACTCGTAAATAAATTCGTTCAATAGAGAATATATAACTTTTGCCTAATAAATATGATAAATTTAACAATTGAATTTAAGAAGACTAGTTTAATCTAATTTGTTTTCCAAAGTATTTAATTAATTGATTACGATCTTCAAATACTTTAGGACTGATAAAATAATCTATATACGGCATAGCAGCAACTATACCTTTAGTTAATGGTTCATAGTTTTCATTATCAATTAATGGATTAATCCAAAATAATTTATTAATTTTATTTTTAATTTTTGATAAAGAAGATTGAAGAAGATTAATATTTCCTATATCCCAACCATCACTAATTATAAGTAATAGAGTTTTATCATCAATTAAATAATCATATTTATCAAAAAAAAGTTTTAAGGATAAACCAATTTTTGTACCACTGCCCCATACTGGAAGATTTTCAGAAATAGTATGAAATGTTTTATCTACATTACTAGAATTAAGAAAAGGACTAAGACGTAAAATATCAGTGTTAAAAACAAAAACTTCGCAAGAAGTTAACGATCGTTTCATATAATATAATATATGTAATATTTTTTCAGCATATGAATCCATAGAACCACTAATATCAAATAAAATTACAACTTTATTTCTTTGTAATTTTTTATTGTGCTTAAAGATTTTAAGAATCATACCACCATTATTTAAACTATGTTTAACAGTATGTTTAACATCAATATTACCAAATTTACTAGTGTAATATCTTCTACCCTTTTTAGTAGGAAATTTTCGAAGAAAATAGTTTATGTTATGTTTAATATCAGATTTTTTAAAATCATTATTTTTAGCTAATATTCTTTTATTTTTTGATTCTAGAGGACTATAAATAGCCAGTTCAATTTTTTTAGAATTAGAATCATCATCCATATTATCAATATGATTCAATTCACTAGCGGGATTTACTTTATCATTTTTTATATTAATATCTTCAGTTGAATCAGACGTTTCATTTGAGATATATTTATTAAATAAAGTTTCAAAATTAAAATAGTCAGAATGATTTTTTATCATTGTTATTTTTAGCATTAATTTCATTTCATAATAAGAAATTGTATTAAAATAAGTTAATGAATTAAGCGAATCAATTAATTCAACTACACTACAGTTTATACCGTCTAGACGTAAATAATGAAAAAAATTAAGCACAAATAAATTTTCATATTTAACGATATTATTATTAAAAATTTATCACCTAGAGATTTTCTCAAGTAATTTTTGAATAAAAACAGCGTCAATTTTTTCTATATCATCTTGACTTTTAATAATACAACTAATTGTGTCTAATATTATTTTTTTATCTAAACTAAATTTTTTTAAAGTCATTAACGCTAACGCCCAATCAATTGTTTCTGAAATACCAGGTTTTTTAATTAATTTTTCAGATAATCTTAACTCCTTTATAAAAGAGCAAACTTCATTAGCTAAAGACGAATTAATATTTGGGACTTTAATTTTTAATATTTGAAGTTCTTTTTCAATAGTCGGATAATCTATATATAGATATAAACATCTTCTTCTTAGTCCATCGCCTAATTCTCGAGTTCTATTTGAACTAATAATAACAATTGGAGGTTTCTTTGCTTTGATAGTGCCTATTTCAGGAATTGTGACTTGGAATTCTGCTAAAAATTCAAGTAAAAAACCTTCAAATTCTTCATCACTTCTATCTATTTCATCTATTAATAATACTGGCGGAAGTTTACCATCATATAATAGAGCTTCAATTAATGGTCTTTTATAGAGATATTTTTCACTAAATAACTCGGTTTCAATATCTTTAATTTCACTTTTATTTTCCTCTATTCTAATTTTCATCAATTGTTTAAGATAATTCCATTCATATACGGTAGAATTAACATCAAGACCTTCATAACATTGTAGTCGTATTAATTTAGTATTAAGCATAATACTAAGAACTTTTGCAATCTCAGTTTTCCCAACTCCAGGCTCACCTTCTATTAAAAGTGGTTTATTTAAATTAATAGATAGAAATATAGAAGTAATAATTGAATTATCAGATACATAATCATTAGATTGTAACAATGATTGAAGATTATTAATATCAAGAGTTTTATTTGGAATCATAATACATAATTAAGTAGAATTATATTGATTATTAATTTTTTACATTATTTAATAGTAAAACTACTGGAATTTATTAACATAATATTAATATTTAGAATAATAAATTAGAAAATAATGTAACATATTATTTTAATTTATATAATACTAGAACATAGCAGAATATATTCGAGTATTAGAAAATGAATGAAAAAAAAACTTCTAGAAGAATAAGCATTAAAGGACCTTTTATAACAATAAAGACTGAGAAATTCTTAAAACTATACGATACATTAGGAAGAAGAAGATTTACCAAAATTGTAAGTATTATAATGTTATATTTAATGCCGGTAATAGCAGCATTCAGCATATATTTTTTATTAATTACTTTACAGAGTATGTTATCAACTGCAGAAATAAGAGAAGTTACAAGAGATTTAGGACCACAATCATATTTATTATTACCAGGAATAAATCCTATAGTTCCAATAATTTATGGATGGTTAGGAATAGTAGTAGGAATAATAGTACATGAAGGAGGGCATGGAATAGTAGCTAGAAGTCTTGGTGTTAAAGTAAAATCTTCAGGACTATTATTGTTTTTAATAATACCAATTGGAGCATTTGTAGAGATTGATGAAAAAAAGATAGAATCTATGTCAATTACTAAAGCAGGTAAAATACTTGCGGCAGGACCTGGAGCAAATGTAATAGTTGCAATAATAAGCTTATTACTTTTATTTTCATTAACATCAACAATTCAACCTATATCAGACACGAAAAATGGATTAAAAGTTGGTAACATATTAGAAGAATTTCCAGTTGGAAATTCAGGTCTAGAAAGTGGAGATATTATTATAGAAACAGATGGAAAGAGAATAAATGATATTAAAGATTTAACCATAGTGTTATCTGAAAATAAAAATAATATGTTAAATTTGAAAGTAATAAAAATAGATAATTCAATAAGAGAATATAATATAGAGTTAGTTGAAAATAATGACAGTATAAAAATTGGAATTACAGCTTTACCAACAACATATCTTAATCAAATATTAGAAACATATAAAACAAATTATTTTAATAATCCCTTAATTCATTTTATACCACCAACTTTAGCTCAGGGAGTAATACCTTTTTCAGATGGATTAAGTCCGTTTTATGAAACAAGCTTAGGATCAATATTTCATCCATTAGCAAACACGTTATATTGGATTTGGTTCATAAACATAAATCTGGCAATTTTTAATTCTTTACCATTATTACCTTTAGATGGTGGACATGCATTAAGGAATATAATGAAAAACACTATTGGAAAACGCTTTGGAGAAAAGATGTCTAATAGAATAACATATTTAGTAACATTAACGATGATTATCATAATATTATTATTGGTGTTAATTCCATACATAATATAATAATTAGGTGAGCTTGAAATTAATGAGTAAAAAAAATAAATTAGAGAATAAAAAATCTGACACTAATAAAAAAAAATATTTGTTTAGCTTAACAGCCATAATTATATTAGTATTAGCAGCATTATCGTTAACATTATTCAATAACGATGTTTCATATCAAAGTTGTTATAACAACATAGATAAAGACACAGGATATAGTAATGAAAGATGGCAAGAATGGTCTAGATATATACAACCAGATTCAGAATATACAAGAATAATTCATATAAAAGACATGAAGAAATATGAGGGTGAAAAACAGTTAATGCCTTTAATACTACCAGAGGAATTTATTAGATATATACCAAAAGAATTTACAATAGAGAATATAAAAATAACATTTGAAAATTGGAATTATAATGAAGGAGATAAATTAACAGTAGTATCAACATTAATATTTGATAAGGAAATTACAGAGAAAAATAATGAGATTAGTATTGATGATCTGACAGGTACAGCTGTTACATATTTAGAGAATAATGTGATTTTTCTGTTAGGTAATGAAATTAATGAGAAGAAAATGTCTTTAGTTATAGAAAATGCCAAACAAAACAGTGTAGAGGAAGATATTAAAGCATTTAAAATGATGACTTGTGAAATAGATTCATTTCTTGGATATTCAAAATTAAGTTTTACGAGCGAGAGTCCATCTTTAATTAAAGGAATTAAGACTGATGCAAAGATAATATATGAAATAGAAGATAAAGTAATTTTAAGACAGATAATAGAATTTAGTAACGTAGAGCTTTTAGAAGAAAACTTGGAGAAATTTAAAGAATATGTAATTGTAAATAATGAATACACAATATTTGACAGATACATAATAATTGAATCAGACATAACAGATAGAAATATTATTGATTCAATATTAGGTTTATAATAAATAAGTTAATAAGAAATTTATTAGATATATAGAATATGGAATTTGATATTATAATAATAGGCGCAGGACATAATGCCGCTCATGTAATATTAGATGATTTAAAAAATAACGTAATATAAATTAGTATTTAATTAACTTAACTTTCTCTTAGTTTTGGATTAAGTGAATCTTGAAGTGCATCTCCCATAAGGTTGAAACCAAGTACAAATAATAATACTGCTAGACCTGGGAAAATCATTCCCCACCATTCAAGTCTAGTATGGATATAACCTTCTTGAAGTAAAAGACCCCAAGTTATTGTGTTTGGATCACCAAAACCTAGAAATCCTAAACCAGCTTCAATTATAGTTATTTCAGCAATTCCTAAAGAAGTTACAACAATAACTGACGGTAGAATATTTG
The DNA here is from genome assembly GCA_963999255.1 of uncultured archaeon. Lineage (GTDB taxonomy): Archaea > Thermoproteota > Nitrososphaeria > Nitrososphaerales > CALBXV01 > CALBXV01. Next base: position 7,149 of record CAXETO010000021.1, read on the forward strand.
GAAGTATATGTCTAAAAATTAATCTAAAATTACTAGCTCCGATGGTTCTTGAAGCCTGAACAAATTCCATTTCGCGTATGGCTAGAAATTCACCTCTAACTAATCTAGCATTTGCAGCCCAATAAAATAGTCCAAGAAGCAAAATTACTATATATACACCAAAACCAGATGCGACTTGCATAATAAATATTCTTAAAAAGATTAACGCAAAAAAGAATACAGGTATGACTAGGAATATTTCAGAGAAAGCCATAAGAGTAGTATCAATTTTGCCTCCAAAATATCCTGAAATAGCGCCAATTACGATTGCAATACTCATAGAAATAGTAATAGCTAACAAACTAACTATGAGATTATTTCTTGAAGCATGAATAACTTCACTAAAAACATCATAACCAGAAATAGTAGTACCAAATGGATGTTTCCAAGAAGGAGGTTGACTCCATTCTCTATCAAATAAAGAATCAATACTACGTGCTTCATATGGAGTAATATAAGGTCCAAAAATTGCAGCAAAAACAAATAGGAATACAATTGTAGTTCCAAATAAGCCTACTTTATTTTTTTTATATCTACGCCATGCTACATTCCATTGACCTGCACTAATTCTTTTATCAGTTTTAGAATTATTATTTGACAATGCTTTTAATCTAACCTCACTCTTGGATCAATAACAGCATATAATAAGTCTACAATTAAATTAGACACCATCATAAAAAGAGTCACAACCATAATTATTCCCATTACAATAGGAAAGTCAAGACTTAGAGCTGAATCAACAAATAATAATCCTAACCCAGGCCAATTAAATACAGTTTCAGTCATTGGAACACCAGCTATAACTAGACCAAGTCTAACTCCAGTAAATGTTAATAATGGTCTAAAAGCCATTTTAAGTGCGTATTTATAATTTATCACTCTTTCTTTTATACCACTTGCACGTGCAGCCAATATATAATCATCTTTAATAATATTAAGAAGATTAGCACGTAACAATCTGAAGTATAATGCAAGCCAGACATATGCAACAACTATAGCAGGCATGATAATATGTACAATAGCGTCTAAAAAGAAGTTTTTAATTCCAAAAACAGGCCAGAGATTTGATCCTCCATAAGCACCTCCTGGAGGAAGGACATTAAGATAAAAAGAGAAAATAATAATAAGAATTACACCAAACCAAAAAGGTGGCATAGATATTCCAAATAATGAGAAAGCAGTAACAGTCATATCACCTTTACTATATTGTTTAATAGCAGATCTAATACCTAGAGGAATAGCAACACTTATAGCAATAGCTAAAGCAA
>CAXETO010000022.1:0-8335 GCA_963999255.1 uncultured archaeon
TATTGATCCATTTGTTATTAAATATTTAGCTCCATTTATTATATATTCACCTCCCTTTTCTTCATAAGTAGTAGTTAGTGACACCGGATCACTTCCTGCCATAGGTTCAGTAAGTGCATAAGCTAATATTATTTCACCTTTTGCAGCAGGTTTAAGATATTTATCTTTTAATTCTTCTGTCCCCCATATTTCTACACAAGTACCAGCTAATCCTATTGACACTGCTATAACACTCCAAGGTCCTAATCCTACTTGACCCAATCTTTCATATGCAAGAGTACTTACTATTGGACTTGCTTCTCTACCACCATATTCTTTAGCTATTGGTATACCAAATAAGTTATATTTCTTCATTATATCAATAGATTTACTATTAAATTTTCTCTCTAAGTAAAAATCTACTTCTTCAGGATATATTTCATCAGCAACTTTATCTGCTAATTCAAATAATTTTAAATCATCTTCACTAAATTTCCTTAATTTATTAATTTCGTTTATTGAACGCTGAAATAATTCTTCCATATTAATATAAAATCATTGTTCGAATTTATCTGTTATGTAATTAAATAGAAATCATAAATATTACTGTATTTTATTAATAATTATGAATAAAGTTGCCATTATAGGGGTCGGTCATAGTAAATTTGGAAATAGAACTGATGTTAATTTATCTGAATTAGCATTTGAATCTATTCGAGAATCACTTAATGATGCTAATATAACTCAAAAAGACATTGATTTTGTTGGTGTAGGTACTGCAGGCGGATGGTATGAAGAATCCTTACCTGCAATAGTAATAAATGAATATGCTGGTCTAACTCCTAAAGGTGTTGTTAGAGTAGAATCTGCATGTGCTACTGGAAGTGCCGCAGTTAGAGAATGTTTTACATCTATTGCTAGTGGTTTATCTGATATTGCAATAGCTATTGGTGTTGAAAAAATGACTGAGGTTGATATTTCTACTGCTATAGAAATGATTGGTCGCGCCGGTTCATATTTATGGGAATTTGAAAATTATGGTGTGACATTTCCAGCATATTATGCAATGTATGCTAATGCTCATATGCAGAAATTTGGTACTACTGAAGAACAACTTGGTTTAGTTTCTGTTAAAGCGCATAAATACGGTGCTATGAATCCTCTAGCTCAATTTCAAAAGGAAGTTGATCTTAATTCTATATTAAATTCATATGTTATATCTTGGCCTCTCCGTTTGTATAATAGTTGTCCAGTTAGTGATGGTTCATCTGCTGTTATCTTAGCTTCTGAAAAAATTGCTAATCAACTTACTAAAGATCCTATCTGGATTAAAGGTATTGGTGTAGCTAGTGATAGTGCAAATCTAAGTCGAAGACCAGATTATCTAGGAATTCAATCTACTGTAAAAGCTGCTAACGATGCATATTCTATGTCAAAAACTAGTCCTAAAAATTTTGATGTTGCTTGTGTACATGATTGTTTTAGTATAGCAGAAATTATGGCTTATGAAGATTTAGGTTTTTGTAAAAAAGGTGAAGGTGGAAAATTAATTCAAGAAAATCAAACATATATTGGTGGAAGTATACCGGTTAATGTTGATGGAGGTTTAAAGGCTAAAGGTCATCCAATAGGTGCTACTGGAACTTCTATGATTGTAGAAATTACTAAACAACTTAGAAATGAATGTGGTAAAAGACAAGCGCCTATTAAAAATGGGTTTGGCCTTGTTCATAATGTTGGTGGAACTGGACATTCGTGTTATGTTACTGTATTAGGAGTTGATAAGTAAATGAATTTTGATGATATAACTTCCATTCAAACACAACATCCTCTGAAATTAGTTTATCAAATCCCTCTTGGTAAAACTAAAACTTTCTGGAATTCTATGTCTAAAGGAAAACTTGTTATTCCTAAATGCGTAAAATGTTCTACATATTATTTTCCTCCACAAGGTGATTGTTCTAAGTGTTTATCTTCAGAAATGGAATGGGTAGAATTTTCAACTGAGGGTACATTAGAAGTATTTACACATTTGATGGTGGCGCCCGGTTCATTTATGGATAAAGTTCCTTATACTGTGGCAATTGGAAAATTGAATCAAGGAATAAAAATCTTAGCTTGGCTTAAAGATGTTGAATATGGAAAAGTAAAAATTGGTATGAATATTAAACTTCATATTAAAAAAATTGATGAAACTAAATATGTTTATGAATGGAGATTAAATTAAATAATTTATCTAAAATCTTTTATATTTAATTTTGAAAAAAAATATCATGTCGTCAGATGTTCCATTTAATTTACTAAAAAATTTAATAGATAATAGTTTAAATAATGCTAAAATTAAAGAAAAAATTGAAGGTTGGAATAAGGCTTTTCAATTTAACCCTGTTGGCGCTGATCCTTTTTTTATAGAAATTAGTAATAATGAAATTAAGGTTAGTCAAGGAAATCATGATTCGCCTTTAGCAACTATGATTGCGGAAACTCAAGATTTAATTGCTATGTTAGAAGGAAAACTTGATTCACTTGGAGCATTTTTCTCAGGTAAATTAAAGATTGAAGGTAAAGTAATGGAAACTCAAAGTCTTAATTTCATTCTTAAAGAAGCAATATCTAGCTCATAAAATTTAATATTGTTCTTAAAAAAAGTTAAATAAATTTATTGTATTATATTATGTGTTGAAATCTAAATCTTTTATTATATTACTTGGAATTATAGTTCCAATTAGTATATTTCTTCTGGTTCTATTATCTACACAAATGTGTACTGCTGATTGTGCTGGAGAATTAGGTAAGCAATACGCTTCAGCATGGGATGAAGATGGAAGTTATAGTTGGAAAACTAATGCTTTAAGTGATTTAGGTGTTAGTAAAGTTGCAAATCTATTTAATTATACTCTTATAATTGGTGGAATATTACAAGCTATATATAGTATAGGAATTTTAAGATCTTTCAAATCTAACTTATATTCAGTTGGTGTAGTTGTTTTTATTTTTGCTGCGATCTCTTTGTCGTTTATCGGAATTTATACTGAAGAAGCTGGAGTATTACATCTTTATCCTTCTATTGGATTCTTTATTCTAGCTCCTATCGCTATGATTATAATTGGTGGGTCATTTCTAAAATCTGAGTTGAAAAAGCAAAGTTGTAACTATGTTGGAATTACTTTCATTCTTCTTGGAATTTTATCTCTAATAACTATATCTGCATTTTCAAATAATTGGCATGTAGCTTTAGGTTTAGGATTTGGAGTACCAGAAATTATTGAAGCGTTTCTTATTGTATCATCAATAATAATTTTAAGTCTTACTATACTCTATAAAAAATAGATATGTTAAATTTCTATGTCGGCCTTATTTATTTCTAAAATACTTGATATACCTCCTGAAATAGTATATTCCTGGTGGACAGATTTACAATCTACTGATTCTAAACTTGTTAAACCATTAAAATCTAGAAAAATAATTAGCAAGTCTGATGACATTATTATTGAAGATGTAGTGAAGTTTTTTGGAAAAGAAATGCGTTATACTGTCAAAGTAATTCTTAAACCACCATATGAATGGCAAGCAGAATATAATGGAACTATAGCTACAGCTGTTTCAAAATATAAATTAACTCTAATAGATGGAAAAACACAATTTAATTATCAAAGTAACATATATCCTAAAGATTATCTTACAAAAATCTTTTTTCCTATAATAAAATTCTTCATTCAACATATTTTCTCGAAAGAAATGGATGATTATAACAAAAAACTAGAAGAAGACTGGATTTCTAATAAATTAAATTAATTCATGTTCTATTATATTCTAAAATGTCGGAGGAGGGCTTCGAACCCTCGACTTCCAGATCATGAGTAACACCCTATTACAGACTGGCGCTCTAAACCAAGCTGAGCTACCCCGACTCTTATCTTACTTATTATATTTAATCTAATTCTATTTTACATTATCTTCTCTATTTCTTCTAATTCTGCTTTTTTAAATCCTTTTATATTCATTCCATTTGTAGTGGCGTTATAACATTTTATTTTAGTTTTTTCTCTCACTTTTTCTAGGAAACTCTTAGAAAATTTTAATTTTGCTTGTTTGGTTTTTCTAATTCTAATTGGAGTTCTTGAATATTTTCCAATAAATCCTTTATAATCCATTCCTATTGTTACTATGAATTCTGCATTTAAAGATAAAGCCATACAAATTGCTCTATCACCATCTAAAAACCCGCCAAAATTATGTACATTTGGTCTAGATGTAGACCATGTTGTACCTAGCTTTTTCGTAAATCTTGGTGTATAATCTACTACTCTCTTTATGTTATGCTCGTTTCCATGTACAATTACAATACTACCTTTATTTGAAGCGTTTATTATATCAGGTAATTTCCCATCTAAATCAGTTATAATTAAGTGGGGATATACCATACATATATCCATTATTCCTGATGTTGCGCCATCTGTTGCAATTGTAATAAATTTAGATAAACAATTCGTTTGTCTTAATTTTATTAAATCTTTATCTAAAGTACCACCTGCTCCAAGTATAAGTACCGGTTTATTGTTTACTAAATCTTTTAAATCATTATATTTAATTGCGTGTTTTCTTAATACTAAACTTAAAATTTCTGCTGCTTTATTTTCTTTTTCAGGATTATAATCAAATTTATCTACTATTTGATCATAATACGGTAGCCATTCTTTAAATTCCATTTCATTTACTTCCTAAATATTTTTAATAATTATTTTATTGTTATATTATTCTATATTATGTGTTATTAAAGAATTATCTAATTTTAGTATTAAATAATTATTTAAATGACTAATGTTCTATATATTATATAAAGTGAACATCTGTGAATATAGCTGGTTTATTTGATTATATTACTTTAATTACTAGCGTCTTTTTTCTAGTGACTCTAATAGGCATTATTGTTTATGAATATAATTCTTCAAAATCCTGATTACTAAATATTTATAATTATTAAAATATTATTATTTACATTACTATCATAGTTAATGTTGATCTAACTTTAGCCAATTTTCTTGCATTTTCAATAATGACTTTAAGTTTGTCTAGTGATTCTGATTCTGCTTTTGCAATGATGTCATATACTCCGTATACTGTATATGCTTCTTTGATTCCTTTTAGATCTTTTATATTATCTATAATTTGGGTTTCCGTTCCCAAGTCTGCGTTTATTAATATATATGCTGAAGGCATTACTTATTTAATCATCTTTCATCTATTTATAACTTTTTTGAGATTTATTATTAATTAAAACGCTAATTTTATTGTTTTAGTCTATCTATTATATTATCCATTAATTTTAAATGTGTAAAATAATAACTAGTTCTAAGAATATGGATGTAATTTCGATAAAAGATTTTTCTAAGAAAAAAATTGAAAATTTTCTAGTTGAATCAGAGAAAATGTTTGAGTATTTGAAAAATAATAAGGTGCCCAAAGTAATGCAAGATAAAATTCTTGGAACTTTGTTTTTTGAACCTAGTACAAGAACTCGATTATCATTTACATCTGCAATGTATAAATTAGGAGGCCAAGTATTAGGTTTTGGTTCAACTGAATCTAGTTCAATTTCTAAAGGCGAGAATCTTAATGATACAATAAAGGTAGTTGAAAATTATTGTGATATATTTACTATTCGCCATCCTGATGAAGGAGCTGCGCGTTACGTTGCTGATATTACTGATAAACCTGTTATAAATTGTGGTGATGGGGGAAATCAACATCCTACACAAACAATCCTTGATTTATATTCAATACAAAAACTTAAAGGTAAAATTGAAGGATTAAATATAGCTCTTCTTGGTGATCTTAAACATGCACGAGTAATGAAATCTCTTGCATCAGCTTTATGTATGTTTAAAGCTAATTTGAGATTAATATCCCCTGTAGGATTAGAAATGGGTCAAAATACTCTTAATGATTTAAAGAAATTTAACACTGATATAATTGAAACAAACAACATTAAAGAAGGTCTTAAAAATGTTGATGTGATCTATGTTTGTAGAATACAAAAAGAACGATTTGATGATGTATATGATGCGCAAAGACTTCAACGAGAATTTCGTTTAAAATTAAATCATTTGTCTCATGTGAATAAAGATCTAATTATATTACATGCTTTACCTAAACTTACTGAAATTTCTCCTGAAATAGATAATACATCTTACGCTAAATATTTTGAACAAGTTTATTATGGAATACCTGTTAGAATGGCTATTTTAAATATGGTGGTTGAATGACTGAGAAAACACAACTTGTAAATAAAATAAAGAATGGTACAGTTATAGATCATATTCCAGTTAATAGAGGACTTAAAGTACTTGAATTATTAGGTTCTAATATATCTAAAATTGAAACTGCTGTTGTTATAATAAATATGGTTAGTGGAGCTCTAGATCATAAAGATATTCTGAAAATTGAAAATCGGGAGTTAACTAATAATGAAGTTAATAAAATATCTCTAATAGCTCCAGACGCTACTTTAAATATAATCCGTGACTGGAAAGTTTCTCACAAATCTGATATCACTGTTCCAGATATACTTGAAGATGTTTTTGATTGTCCAAATTCAAATTGTATTTCTAATGCAAATGAACCAAACGTTCCAAAATTTAATATCACTAATAAAAACCCTTTATCTCTCACTTGCCAATACTGTGAAAGAATTTTTTCAATTAATGAACTACCCTCTTTTATCTAATATGGATGTTATCTCTTTTGTATGACCTTGTTGTTGAAGGTAATTTAGTAACTGTTTCTGGTCTATCCAATTATCAAATTGGAATAAATAATGGTATTATAGATAAAATTTCTAAACAAGGTTTAACAGGGGAAAAAACTCTTAATGTTAATGATTCACTGGTTTTTCCTGGATTTATTGATATTCATACTCATTTGAGAGAGCCTGGATGGGAATATAAAGAGGATATTACTAGTGGAACTAAAGCTGCAATTCATGGCGGAGTTACTTCTTTAGTTGATATGCCTAATTCACCTGAATCTGCAGTTAACTTAACAAATATCCAAAATAAAATAGATTTAATATCTAAGAAATCATTAATTGATGTATTCATTTATGCTGGGGTAACTCCTGATAATGTTGATATCTTATCTGATTTTTCTGAATATGTTGTTGGATATAAAATTTATACTTGTCATAGTACTGGAAAATTGTATTTACCATATAATTTTCTCGAAAATGTTGCTAAAATAGTTAATAAAACTGGAAAACCAATTTCGGTTCATTGTGAAGATCAGTTAATTAATGAAAAGAATATGGATGATCTTAAAAATGTTGATAATCCGCAAATTCATTGTGATTCTAGACCTGATTATTCTGAGGTGAAAGCTGTAAAAGAAGTTATTGAATTACCTGGAAGAATTAATATATGTCATGTGTCAACTCCTGAGACTGTAAATATTGTTAATACTTCACAGTCTTCTAATGTTACTTGTGAAGTGACTTTGCATCATTTGTTTTTTAATAATTCTGAAATTGAGAATTCGTTGCTTAAAGTAAATCCTCCTATTAGAGGAAAAGTGTTTCAGAATAAACTTCTTGATCAATATTCGAAAGGATTTATTGATTTCTTAGTAACTGATCATGCTCCACATTTATTGAGTGAGAAGAAAGTGGGTATTTGGGATGCGCCTAGTGGTGTTACTGGTCTTGACGATTTTGGTAAAGTTGTTAGCTGGTTAATTGTTGAGAAACATGTTGATCCTGTTGTTGTGTTGAAGACTGCTTGTGTTAATCCTTCTAAATTTCTTAATTTAAGTGATAGGGGTGAGATTAAAGTTGGTTTAAAAGCTAATTTGACTATATTGGATTTAAAGAAGAGTTGTATAACTACGTCTGAAAGTTTGTATACTAAATGTGGTTGGTCTCCTTATATGGATGTTAGTTTTCCTGGTTGTGTACAGAATACAATAGTTGATGGAAAAATAATGTCTGAGTATGATACTGTTTTCTAGTAATAATTCTTGTGTCAGTAATATTTAAGCCTCGGGCGGGGTTTGAACCCGTGACAACCACCTTACCGAGGTGGTGCTCTACCAGGCTGAGCTACCGAGGCACATTTTAGATTAAGTTATGGGGACTATAAACAATTTATGGTTAATTATCTTAAAATTTCTGATAATTTATTAGGTAAAAGTGCAGTTAGTTAGTGTTTATGAGGTTATTCCCCATTCTTCTAACTGTTTGGCTACAGCTTCTCTGATTTCTATTCCTGTAGCTTTACTTTTACGTAGCTCCACTATTTTATTCTTAAGAATCTCTGTCTGTTCTTTGTTTAGTTTCTCCCATATTTTTTTTGATTTAGATTTT
>CAXETO010000023.1:0-8245 GCA_963999255.1 uncultured archaeon
ATATTTGAATAATTTTGTTGACAGATAATAAGATAAAAAACATTAAAGCAATAGAAGTTTTGGACTGTAGAGGGAATCCAACAGTAGAAGTACAAGTATTAACTGAAAAAGGTATAAGTGACAAAGCAATTGTGCCTAGCGGAATGTCTACAGGAATACATGAATCAGTAGAAATAAGAGATGGAGAAAAACGATATTTAGGGAAAGGAGTGAGAACTGCAGTAAATAATGTAAATAACATAATATTCAAAAATTTAAAAGATAGAGACATAACAAATCAAGAAGAAATTGATAAAGTCTTAATAGAAATAGATGGTACAGAAAACAAATCAACATTAGGATCAAACGCTACAACAGCAGTATCAATAGCAATAGCGAAAACAGCAGCTAAAGCATTACAAATTCCAATATATGAACATATTGGAAACAAGAATTCACATGTGTTACCAATACCTTTTATGAATTTAATAAATGGAGGAAAACATGCTGGAAGTGATTTAGCGTTTCAAGAATTTATTATAGCACCAATAAATTCTAATACATATGAAGAATCATTAGTTCAATGTGTAGAAGTATACAAAATATTAAGAGAGATCATATTAAAGAAATTTGATAAATACGCAATAAATGTAGGTGATGAAGCAGGATATACTCCAAGAATTAAAACACCTGAAGAAGCATTAGATTTATTACATGAAGCTGTAAAGGAATCTGGATATACAGACATATTCAAATACGCTTTAGATTCAGCCGCTAGTCATATTTATGACTCTAATAGAAATAGATACAGGATTTATGATGATAAAGAATTAAGTAAAGAAGAATTAATAGAATATTATAAAGAATTAGTAAACAAATACAACATAATATCAATTGAAGATCCACTAGATCAAGAAGATTTTGAGGGTTTTACAGAAATAACAAGTGAATTATCAATACAAATAGTAGGAGATGATTTATTTGTAAGTAATCCACACATATTAGAAAAAGGAGTAAAAATGTCAGCGGCTAATGCAGTATTATTAAAAGTTAATCAGATTGGAACATTAACAGAAGCATTAGAAACTACTAAAATAGCACTAACAAATAATTATAGAGTAATGGTTTCAGAAAGATCAGGAGATACAGAAGATGATTTCTTATCAGATTTAACAGTAGCAATAAATGCTGGTCAAATAAAAACTGGAGCACCAGCAAGAAGTGAAAGAACATCAAAATACAATCAACTTTTAAGAATAGAACAAGAATTAGGAAACAAAGCTGAATACGGCGGAAAATTTTTTTAAAAGAATTATAAACAAAATTAACAGTAAGTTATAAATTCATTTAATTTGAAAATATTAAATAATGAAAAAAGAGTTTATTGTTATAAGAATTGATGCTTCACCAGACGGTGGACCATATGTTTTAATGACGATTAAAGATCCTAGAGATGTAAAAGATTCAAACAAACCACGAATTGGACCAGGTGCTCAAGTAATGGGATTTAATTCAATGGAAGATTTAATGAAAAACATGCAAAACACATTAAGTAGTTTAACAAAACCAGGTGGAGGAGAGATTTCTACTACTATAAAAATGGAAATAAGAGAATATGAAGATTCTGGAATAAAAGTCGGAGATAAAATATCTTTAGAAATTAATAAGATAGAACAAAGCGGAATTTAATTATTATCTAAAAGAATTTTAGTACGTTTATATATAGCTACAGATAAAATCGTAGAAATAACTGTAATAAAAGTACGTTCAAACGGGTATAAATAGAATATAGTAGTCCATATAGCAGGTAACGCTTCAACAGCAATAAATTTAGTAACTGAAGTAGAGATTGTAGCAAACAATATACCTCCAACAATATGTTGTATAGATGTACCAATGAAACAAACAACAAACATGAACTTAAAAGTTGATAAATTAAGATTCCCAGTAAGCACAATTGATTTTTTAAAGTAAACAAGTGATAACAGTAATATTACTGAAATCATATGGAACCAATTATATGGTACTTGAAGTTGGTCAGAAATGCTAATAGAGAAGATAGTAAGAGGATGTAAAATAAAGACAAATAATATCCCAACATATAATAGCAAAGCATAAGAATATTTTTTTCTAATTAATAAACCTACAATAAATACATTAACAGCAGCAGGTAAAAAATCTAGTCCAACAAAAATAGGTGCTTTTCCTAATATAAAAGAGATGAATGTACCTAGAATAATACTAACTACACCTAAATATGGCCCCAATATTATACCGTATAATGAAGTAATAAAATCAGCCGTGCTAAAATATCCTCCTGAAATTCCAACCATAGGAAACGAGGGAAGAACACGTAAAAACGCGTATAGAACACTAAAAGATATAATAAATGAAAGAGTTTTTGCAGAAATATTCAAGTTTACAAGAACATATTAATCAAAGATACATTTTAAAGTTTTAAATCAGTTGCAAAAGATTCAACATATTTATTTAAATCATTAGTAATAGGAACTATAACAAATTCTTCAACAGTTAAATCATGAAAATCACTAATAAAATTTTGAAATTTCGTTATATCTCCTATAAACCATTTATTTACCCAAGGATGATTAAGAGTGATACCCATATGTTTAACATATGACTTAACAGTGTTCATTATATTAGATTCGTAGTCATTTATAGCAACAAACAATTCAAGTGATTTTCGAATTTTATTACAATTACGATCTTTAAAATTACAAAATTCATTTAATTTGTTAAGTTGAGATTTATAAAGAGTTATATCAGTTTCAATACTTTCCCATTGATCAGCATGATCTACACAAAGTTCAAGTAAATTATTTCTTGTTCCTGAAATAGTAATAGGCGGAAAAGGTAATTGAATATTATTAAGTGGCAAATTAGCAGAATTATATGAATAGAATTTTCCTTGATATGATTTACGGGTAGTCCACAGATTTTTGATTAATTCAATAGATTCTTTTAAACGTAGAAATTTTTCATCTGATTGATACAATGGAAAGTTATATCTTTTACAGTCATTTTTCACACCTATATCACCAATCCCAATTCTGAATTCTAATCTACCATTACTTATTTGATCAATGGTAGAAGCAATTTTAGCTAGCATTATAGGATTTCTATAATTAATAAAAGTCATAGCTGGTCCTAGACGTATTTTTTTAGAATATATAGCAATTAATGATAGAATAGTCCATGAATCAAATGTTGACCATTGAACGGCATCATCATAATATAAACCGTAGAAATTAAGATTCTCAACATTTGATATAAAGTCAATAATAGAATTCACATCATGGAATTGATTTCCTATTTCTAAGGAAAATTTAATTTTTTCCAATAAGTATTACCTTAAGTCATATAGAAGATATATAATCAATTAGAGTTTTAATAGGCAATGTTTTTTCATTACCATTAGACATATTTTTTATAACAACATTACCATTAGAATAATCATTTGGTCCAACTATAATCACATATTCAAATGATCTAGAAGAAGCAAAAGTTAATTGTTTAGATAAAGAAGTGCGAGTTAAATCAATATCTGAGATAATTCGATTTTTCCTCATATCAGAAACAAGTTCTAAAGCAACATTTTTCATTTCATCATTTACATAGGCTACAAAAAATTTAGATTTAGGATTTTCACTTATATTTTTATTAGATAAAGCGATAATTAATCTTTCAATACCACCTGCTACACCTGTAGCACCTAATTCTGGTCTTCCAAAAAGAGTGGGAAGAGTGTCATATCTACCTCCTCCAGCAAGAGCTCCTAGTTTTGGCGAATCATTATCAAATACTTCAAAAACAATTCCAGAATAATAATCTAGACCTCTGACAATGTTAAAATTTAGATTGACATTTTTAATTTTTCTATTATCAAGTGATTCAAGAATTTGTGTTATTTCAGTTACATCAATATTAGATTTATTAAGTTCAGATAGTATGTCATCATTATTGTTAATCTCAAAGAATTCTAATAGTTGAAGAAATTGATTTTCGTCAATATTTTTATTTTTAGCTTCTATAGTTAATTGACTAATATTTTTTTTCCCTTTTTTATCCATAATGCGTAACATTTCATCAATAGAATTATTATCCGTGATTTTTAGAATATTCCTAATATAGTCTTCAACAATTTTACGATGTCCAACTTCTATAGAAACATTAGTTAATCCAACTTTATTCATTAAATTATAAGTGAAGTCCATGATTTCAGCGTCAAACTGGATGTTTTTCTTACTAAATATTTCAACATCCCATTGATGTAACCAACGATATCTTCCATATTGTGGTTCATCGTATCTCCACATTCCAGAGAAAGCACATAATTTTACTGGGAATTGGAAATCTCTTCTGGATGTAACATATCGTGTAATACCTACAGTTAGATCAAAACGTAATCCTAATTCTCTTCCACTTTTATCTTTAAAATCATATATTTCATTTCTAATATTTGGACCAGATTTTACTTCAAGAGTTTTTAATGATTCTATAGGCGATGGTTCAATAAAATTAAAATCAAATAAATTAGTTAATTCAATAAAATCAGATCTAATTTTTTCCATAGAATTAAATTCTTTACTGTCTATATCTCTCATTCCTTTAGGTGGCAGAAAACTCATTTTATTATCCTAGTTATTTATTTTCATTATTTAACGCACTTATTTCAGCAAGTAACGCATCAATTTGAATTTCAGGGTTAGCTCCAACTATAATTCTGTAATCATATTTAGCTAGGATTTCGATTAATTTCTCAATATTATTAATTGATTTTTTCGATAATTCTTCATTAGCGTATTTAATAAAATCTTGTTCAGACATTCCATAAACATGTTTTAATTCCATAAATTTATTTTTTGATTCAAGGAATTTTCCAGTTAATGCAAGTTCAAGAACTTTCCCAACAATATTAATATAAGATATGTCAGATGTTTTTGAAACAGATGTTTCATCAACTGAACCTAATGAGGAAGTAGCTTGAAGCATATTAATAGCTCTTCGCATATCACCATTACATGTATTCCATATATTTTTGAGTCCAGCATCAGTGAAATTAATTTTTTCGATATTAGAGATTTTTGATAAGTATGTTACTACATCTTTTTCTTCAAATCTAGAGAATCGAAATATTGCACAACGGCTTTGAATTGGTTCGATAATTTTGGACGAATAATTTGCTACTAGAATAAAACGTACAAAAGAAGAATGTTCTTCCATTATTCTTCTTAGAGCAGATTGAGCATCATTAGTCATTTCATCACATTCATCTAATATTATTATACGAAAAGGGATATTATTTCTTCGATCAGTATAACTAGCAAATGTTTTAATTCTATTTCTTACAGTGTTAATACCTCTTTCATCAGAAGCGTTTAATTCAAGCGTGTAATCTTTCCAGTATTCACCTAGAACAGTATATGTTATACATATAGCAGCAGTAGTTTTCCCCGTACCAGGCGGCCCAGAAAAAAGTAAGTTAGGCATTCTTTCAGGATTCTTAATAATATTAACTAATTTTGGAATAACAGATTTTTGATTAATAATATCTTCCAATTTTTTAGGTCTATACTTTTCAACCCACATAATATTTTCCAATAGAATTCTCTAATTAACATTGTATAAAGAATAATATAAGAAATTTGCGAGATTACGCATAAATTATTGTGTTTATAGATTACTAATCATTTATGATTAAATTTAGATGTTTTAAAGCGACTAAAGTGATAATTAAGCTCAAACTTATTTTTTTTTATTTCAGTTATTAAATATATAAAGAATTATATTAACAAAGAAAAATATTACAATAATGTTAGAATTATTAGATCAAAAACATATTAAGAAGAATAGTAGTATAAAATATATAATAAATCTGAAAGCAAGTTGATAGAAAATAATTTATACAAAACAATTGAGGAATTAGAAACAATATATCCATTCTTAAATGTTAAAATCGAGATAAAAAAAGAATTACCAGATATTCAATATGATTCAGATAGATTTCAAGACTATAAAATTGGAGATAAATTAGAAATACCGCTTTGGATAGCAGAAGAATTAGAAAAAATGAATTATTGCCATATAGATACAGAAGAATTTAAACAATATTTATTCAAAACATTGAACACTGAGAAGATCCAAGAATATAATAAACTATCTAAAATCAATAATGATATATATAAAAAAATAAGATTCTACTTATATTTGCTAGGTTTAAATCCAGATAAAAAAGAAGAATTAGAAAACATTAGAAATTCCTTTAGAAAGCTAATAAACATAAGAACAGGAAAGATTATGAGTTTTGCGAATTCACCTGATATAAAAACAACATTGGAAAAGAATATTGCAGAAGAAGAATATAATTTTTTGAAAATGATGAATAATTTAACTAAGAAATGGAAATCAGTTATTTTAGGTGAATAAAAATTGTCAGAATATACACAAAGTGGTAGAGAAGAGAGATTAATAGAGTTCATTGAGAAATACAAAAGAGGAAAATATAGAAAAGAAATAGCAGGATTATCACAAATAAATGGTAAATCAATTTTGATTGATTTATCAGAATTAGCAGAATATGAAGATGGTCAAATAGGTATGGATATATCAAATAATCCAGATGAGATATTAGATCAATTTGAAACAGCAGCGTTTAAAATATTAATGGAAGAGGATAAATCATATGCAGAGAGATTATCAAAAAACTCCCCTTTTGGAATGGGAGCAAGTAAACCAATGGATTTTTTTGTAAGAATAAGAGACACTAATGAAGAAAGACATATATCAATTAGGAGTATTGGGACACAAAATCTAGATAAATTGGTAACAGTACCAGGTTTAGTAGTAAGAGCGTCAAATCTTCAACCTTTCTTAGTTTGGGGTGTTTTTTCATGTAGTACAGGACATAGCACAATAGTAAAACAAGAGGGTAAAGCGTTAAAAAAACCATTATTATGTTCTGAACCAAGTTGTGGCATAAATAGAGACAAATATTTTCAATTAGATAAAAGAGATTCACTCTTTATTGATTATCAAGAAATAAGAATACAAGAATTACCTGAAGAGTTACCGGCAGGACAATTACCAAGAGCGTTTGACGTTCAAATTACTGGAGATTCAGTAAATAAAATCCGTCCAGGAGATAGAGTAGATGTAACTGGAGTTATAAGAGCTGAAGAAGAAGATGTGTCTAAGATCGATAAATTAACAACATTTAATGCAGTTATAGAATCAAGATATATTGAAATAATAGGTAAAGAACCAGAAGATTTACCTTTAGCAAAAGAAGATCAAGATAGAATAACGGAATTAGCAAAAGATGAACAATTATATGATAAATTAATTCAATCAGTAGCACCGTTTATCCATGGACATGAAAATGAAAAAGAAGCAATATTATTATTATTAGCAGGTTCACCAAGAAAAACATTAGGTGATGGTACAAAGATAAGAGGTGACATAAATATTTTATTAGTAGGAGATCCAGGCACTGCAAAAAGCGAATTATTAAAATATGTAGCTAAAATAGCTCAAAGAGGATTATATACATCTGGAAAAGGTTCTACCGCAGCAGGATTAACAGCAGCAGTAGTAAGAGAAAAAAGTGGCGGAATGATGTTTCTAGAAGCAGGAGCAGTAGTTCTAGCAGATCAAGGAATTGCAGCAGTAGATGAATTTGATAAAATGAGAGCAGAAGATAGAAGTGCATTGCATGAAACTATGGAACAACAAACTGTAAGTGTAGCAAAAGGAGGGATTGTAGCAACCTTAAATGCTAGAACATCAATTATAGCAGCTGCAAATCCAACATTTGGAAGATACGACATCTACAAAAATTTACATGAAAATTTAGAGAACATACCAACACCACTGCTTACTAGATTTGATTTAATTTTTGCTGTACGAGATGAAAAAGACCGTGTCAAAGATGAGCAATTAGCTAGACATATACTAGATACACACAGAAAAGAAGATCAAGTTATTGCACCACCAATAGACTTTGAATTATTAAAAAAATACATAATTTATTCTAAAAAAATTAATCCTAAACTTACTAAAGAAGCACAAGAAAAAATTCTTGAATATTATCTAGCTACAAGAGATATTTCTGAAGAAGACATGGTAATAATTACACCTAGACAACTTGAAGGATTAATAAGATTAGCTACAGCAAGATCAAGAATTTTATTAAAAAATAAAGTAACAGAAGAGGATGCTTTAACAGTAATTTCTTTAATGAAGAAAA